>CAJBHN010000512.1 GCA_903952805.1 uncultured Myxococcales bacterium
ATCGGTATTGCCGGGGGTGGCTGCGTAGTGGTCAAAGTCGGTGATGCCACGCTCGCGGAGGATTTCCTCGTCCAGCATGGGGCGCCCCGTAAGGCCGAGGTCCTTCGTCGACACAATTTCGAAGGCGGCGTCGGCCATGATGTCGGGGCTGCGGGCGTGAGCGTTGCCGTCGTCTTCGCCGAGCAACATGTCCAGGGCCGCCGTCTTGATGACGGTGCGGGGCCACAGGGCGTTGACCGCGATGTGGTCGTCGCGGAGCTCCTCGGCGAAGCCAAGGGTCAAAATCGTCATGCCGAACTTGGTCATCGAATACGCCGCCGTGCCCGTGAGCCATTTGGGTTCCAGGCGGATGGGAGGCGACAAGTTGAGCACATGGGGATGGCGGCCCGCTTTGGCGCTGGCTTTCAGCCAGGGCAGCGCCAGGTGGGTGACGACGAAGACGGCGCGGTTGTTGATGCCGATCATCAGGTCGAGCTTCTTGATCGGCACGCTGTCGACGGGAGCGATGTGGATGGCGCCGGCGTTGTTGACGACGAAGTCGATGCCACCGAATTCCTTCACGCCAGCGTCGATGGCGGCCTGGACGCTGTCTTCGCTGCGCACGTCGCACTGGACCGCCAGGGCGCGGCCACCAAGCGCTTTGACCTCGTCAGCGACGCTGTGGATGGTGCCCGCCAGCTTGGGATGGGGGTCGGAGGTCTTGGCAGCCAGGATGACGTTGGCGCCGTCCCTGGCGAGGCGCAACGCGATGGAGCGACCGATGCCGCGCGAGCCGCCGGTGATAAAAGCGGTGTACCCAACGAGCGACTGAGCCATATCGATGACCTCCCGGGGGCCCGCGGTGGCGAGCCATCGCACCGCCGCGTCTGACAGCGATGCCCCCGCGCATTGACACACCCACCACGACGACGGAAGCCCGGTCCGTCACCCTGCTGGAGCACACCATGAAGCTGCCCGAGAACGCCGCCTTCGCCACCCGCTGCATCCACGCCGGTCAAGTGCCCGATCCGACCACCGGGGCCATCATGACCCCCATCTACCAGACATCGACCTACGTCCAAGATGGCCCCGGCGTCCACAAGGGCTATGTCTACGCCCGCGGCCACAACCCCACTCGTGACGCCGTCCAGCGCAACCTCGCCGCCCTCGAGGGCGCCACCCACGGCGTCTGCTTTTCATCGGGTTGCGCCGCCGAAAGCGCCATCGCCATGTGCCTGGAAGCCGGCGACCACGTGGTGTGCAGCGACGACGTCTACGGCGGCACGTTCCGCCTGTTCGACAAGATCTTTCGCCGCTTCGGCCTGACCTTCACCTACGTCGACATGACCAAGCCGGCCGCCGTGCGCGATGCCATCACCGACAAGACCAAGCTCATGTGGGTCGAGACCCCAACCAACCCGATGCTCAAACTCATCGACATCCGGGCCATGGCCGACATCGCCAACGAGTTCGTCGGACAGGGCATCGCCGTCGTCGTCGACAACACCTTTGCCACCCCCTACCTGCAGCAACCGCTGAGCCTCGGTGCCGACATGGTGTTGCACAGCACCACCAAATACCTGGGCGGCCACAGCGACGTCATCGGGGGCGCCGTCCTCACCAGCAGCGATGACTGGCACAAGCGCCTTGCCTTCGTGCAGAACGCCGCCGGCGGAGTGCCTGCTCCCATGGACTCGTTTCTGCTCTTGCGCTCGACCAAGACCCTGCATGTCCGCATGCAACGTCATGTCGAAAACGCCATCACCATCGCCAACCTGTTGGCCAATCACCCAAGTGTCGAGAAGGTCTATTACCCGGGGCTTGAAAGCCATCCCCAGCACGAACTGATGAAGCGGCAAATGCGTGGCCCCGGCGCCATGATCAGCTTCGTCGTCAAGGGCGGCCTCGACAAAGCCAGGCGCTTGCTCAAAGCGACCAAACTCTTCGCCTGCGCCGAAAGCCTCGGCGGCGTCGAGAGCCTCATCGAGCATCCCGCCATCATGACCCACGCATCCATCCCCAAGGAGCAGCGCGAAGCGCTCGGCATCGACGACGGCCTCATCCGCGTGTCGGTTGGTATCGAAGACATCGACGACCTGTGCAACGATCTGCGCGCTGCATTGGATGCTTGAAGTCCATCTTTCGGAAGACATTCAATGCTGATGTGACCTTTGACCCCCTGATCAGTGAGGACTGCCGACCAACGGGCCCGTTCAGGCTTGCAAATCACCGCCTTTGCGTTACAGCATATATATCTAAGTTCTTGACGTGAACCAAAGGCACCATGCTTTTGGTCCACTCCACTCCTGCCGCAAAAAAGCGAGGTCCCCGTGGCGAGCAAAAAAGCCCCAAAACGCGCGATTGTTTCATTCAAAGACCTTCAAATTGCCTACCTGCTCGATGGCATCGCCGGCGTTGAAAAGTTGGTGTCTGGCCGCAAAAATGCCGGCCCCATCCTCAAGCGTGCCCTCAAGGAGATGAAGGGCCAGGGTCGCAATGTCGAAACGCTGGAAGCCTACGTCAACAGCAAGCACAGCGCCTTGGGACGAGGCCGTTCCATGCCCAACGTCGGCGAGGAACGCCGCTACAAGGCCCAACAGATCGCCGACGGCGGCACCTTCCTGCGCCTGCCGCTGACGCCCATCGGGGTCAAAAAGGGCGGCGTGGTCAAGGTCCGCTTCGAGGCCGACCGCGTTATCGTCACCAAGGTCTAACCGTCGCCGTGGCCGAGCGTCGCCCTCGTTCCCAGCGATCCGTAGAACGGCTTGCCAGCGCCAGCCTGTTGCTGGCGTTGGTGCCGCTGTTGGTCTTGCCCCAACTGATGGGGGGCGTTCACCCCGAGGCTGCCGTCGGCTTCGCCGCCATCGAGCTCTTGGCCCTGATTGGATGGTGGACCAGCCGGGCCCTTGGCGGTCGTTCATCCCGGGTGTCGTTTCTGGCCCTGCCATTTGTCGTGGGTGCCGTGGCCACCGCCTTTCAGGTGCAATCCCTGCCCCTGGGGGTGCTCGACCTCCTGCAGGCAGACACCGCCGGCCTGCGCCGCTTCGTCTCCGCCGGCCTGCCCGAAGCGATGCGACACACCGTCTTGTCGGTGACATCGATGGATCCCCCCGAGACCAAAGCGGCACTGCTTCGCCTGCTTGGTGCCGGCGCACTCTTTGTGGTCGTGGCCGACGCTGCCCGCGATACGCGACGAGCACGACTGGTGTGGCGCACAGTGCTCAGCGCTGGCGCATTGGTGATGCTTGTCGCCGTCGGCCACGCCGTCTTCAACGTGCCCGGCGCGTGGGGCCAGTTCAGTCGGCTGGGCGGTGTCTTGTTCGCCCCCATCGTCAATCCGAACCATCTGTCCAAGGTCCTGGCGGCGTTTTCGCTGTTGGCCCTGGGCCGAACCTTCAGCGTGCGCGATCGTCGGGAGGCTCTCGTCGCCGCCGTCGTCGGGA
>CAJBHN010000513.1 GCA_903952805.1 uncultured Myxococcales bacterium
GGGTCGTCTGGCGTCATGGCCATGACGCTACTGCATCATCGAGGGGCCTTCGTCGTCGTCAACGCAAGGCCGCCACCAGAATGTCGCATGGGTAAAAAGACCCGTCGACGACGTCCGCGTGGTTGCATCTCACCCACTGTGCGCAGAGGCAGCGACGCCGTGCGGCTCAGGACGCGTCACGAGTGACGAGGATCGGATAGGGATTCAGCGGCGTCTTCCACGAAAAGACCCCGGGCTGATCCGCCAGGTGGTAGACGCCGAGGTGCAAATGCGGCGCCGAAGCAGGCGCGTTGCCCGTCGTGCCCACAAAGCCCAGCACGTCGCCGCGTTTCACAATCATGCCCTTCACCAGGTCGGGGGCGTAATGGTCGAGGTGGGCATAGTAAAAGCCCATACAACCAGTGACGTCGAGCTGCTCGATGACCTTGCCACCAAGGCGGTTGTCGCGGATGCCGACGATGACCCCGTCGTCGAAGGCCACAATGGGCGAGCCCAGCGGCGCCATGATGTCGATGGCCTTATGCATGCGCTTGCCGCTGCGACGCATCCGGAAGGTGTCAATGAGGGTGTCGGGGTCGACGCCGACCACGGGCACGCTCAGGCCCGAATTCTCCAGGTCGACCAGGGCCAATTCCTCGCTCTGACAGCGACCACGATGCGTCGTCGTTGCATCGGGAGTGATGGGACCGGCCAGCAGGAGGGCAAAGAGAATCGGCGCCATGGCGCGGACCCTAGCGGCTGCGTCTGGTCCGTCGACCGGGTTGCAGCAGATGGGTGGGTTCGCACTGCCTCTTCAAAGACAAGGATTTTCAATCCCTTGTCGTCGTTCATGGTGCACTGCGTTATTTCCGGACTCCGCCAAAACACGCCGACCGTCGACCAGCGCCCGGCGCAGCGCTCGCCGCCGACCGGGTCGACACCACCAGCCAGCGTCAGATGCGACCGAATTTCGAGATGCCGCCAATGATGGCGATGGCGCCGACGATGTGCATGACTTCGAAGGCGACGCTGGCGGGAATGTCATTGGGGACGACCATGAACGGTCCAGGAATCATGCTCGCGAAGAACAGACCGCTGACGACGAGAAAATCGTCCAGGCCCTCGCGGGCGTGAGCTTGACGAGACCCACGAGCACCGACGCACCGACCAGCGCGAACAGCACCGACATGATGAACGGCCGCGGCGCCGTCACCTGCTCGGGCGTCGCCGTCGCTGACGCCACGACGAGGTATTTGGCACCGAGCGAGGCGCCGACGACGTAGACACCCACGTTGACGATGCCCGCGACGATGCCGCCGATGGCGCCGCCCTTGAAAATGCCGGCGATGCTGAAGGTGCTCATGATGGCCTCACAGAATTGGGAAACAGGTGGCGATAGCGGCGGGACAAGCACCAGGACCGCCGCGCCGGTGGGTATCGGGCATCGGTGGGCCAGTGGTCCACATGGAAATGGACATGATGGGCTGATGCCCGCACCGGGGCCGCGCGCTCGCAGCGTGGGACGGCAAGCAGGCGTCGACGTCGGCTGAGCACATCGACGTCGACAGCATCGCTCAGCGCCCCACGCCCGTTCGTCACGGCTTGAGCAGGGCGAAAAACAGCGTCTCTCGCTCGCGGATGACCAACAACTTCACCAACGCGGCTCGCGGCGTTGCCTCAATGGCTTTGGCACATGACGGGGCGTCGGTGATGGCGACGTCGTTGAAGGTGATGACGATATCGCCTGGCTCCAGGCCAGACTCCGCCGCCGGGCTGTCTGCTTGGACCCCCACCACGACGGCCCCTGCCTGCGTCGCCGGCACACCAAGCTGTTGGCGATGGATATCGTTGAGCGTTTCCAGCTCCAGGCCCAAGACGTTGCTCACCGGGGGTGATGGCGACGTCGGCGTCGTCGTCAGCTCACGCGCGACCGCTCGTGGCATGGCTGTGAGCGTGAGCTGCAGGTCCTTGCGCTGGCCGTCGCGTATCAGGCCCAGCGTGACACGGCGGCCGACGCCGGCGCTGGCGGCCAGCAACGGCAGGTCGCTGCTGTCGTCGATGGCCTTGCCATCAAAGGTTGTGATGACGTCGCCCCGCTTGAGCCCGGCCCTGGCCCCCGGCCCACCGTCGACCAACTGCACGACGAGGGCCCCACGCGCCCGGTCGAGACCGAGCGCTTTGGCAATAGCAGGCGCGACGTTGCGAATCGACACGCCGATCCACGCGCGCTCCACGCGTCCCGTGCGCAGGAGTTCTGGGATTTCGCGTTTCACCATGTTGATGGGGATCGCAAAACTGATGCCCTGGGCCTGGGCGTTGAGGGCGGCGTTGATGCCGACGACGGCCCCGTTCATGTCGAGCAGCGGCCCTCCCGAGTTGCCGGGGTTGATGCTCGCATCGGTCTGGATGAAATCATGCAGCCCGCTGCGCCCCGATGGCGCCACGTCGCGACGGCCCTTCGCCGACACAATGCCCAGCGAGACCGATTGCGACAGCCCAAACGGATTGCCGATGGCGACGACAAAGTCGCCGACCTGCAGGCCATCGCTGTTGCCAAGGGCCACCGCCGGCCAGTCGTGGCGGTCACCGGCCAGCTTGAGCAACGCCACGTCGGTGGCAGCGTCGGCGCCGACGACGGTGGCGCTGACCATCTCGCTGGTGCCACTCAAGCGCACCTGAATCTTGGCCGCCCCTTCAATGACGTGCTCATTGGTCAACGCGTAGCCGTCGGGATGGATGATGAAGCCGGTGCCCTGCCCCTTGTTGACGACGTCGGGGACCTCCAATCGCCAGCCGAATCGGCGAAAGAGATCAAAGAACGGCGCTTCGAGATCCACCCGAGCGCCGACCCGACTTTCGACAAAGACCGACACGACCGCCGGCTCCACGCCGCGCACCAACGGCGCCAACGACGGCATCGCCACCTTGGCGCGGGTGTCTGCCGCCTCCAGCCACAGACGACCACCAGCCTCAGTTGGCAGCGACGTCGACGGAGACGACGACGCCGGCGACGTCGCCAACAGCACAGCAAGCACCGCCTGGGCGGTGGTGTGCAATCCAAGCATGATGAACCTCCGCGGAGCGGTGCCGGGCTACACGGTTTGCAGTGACAGAGCGCGTCGAGGAGCGCAGACAGCGGCCATCGTCGACGCCACCTCGGCGGCGCTCTTTCTGCTGATGTGCGCGCTCGCGCGAGCGATGTCATTGAGCGAGATGATCCCAATCGGCCGTCGATGACCGTCCAAGACGGGCAGGCGCCGCACCTGCTCGGAGGCCATCAGCTTTTCAACCTCGACGATGGCATCGGTCGGCAGGCAACTGACGACATTTTTGGCCATCGCACTGGCCACGGTGATCGCCGTGAATTTCCGACCGGTGGTGTAGCCAGCCATGCAGATGTCGCGGTCGGTGAGCATGCCAATCACCGCGCCGTCGTCGTCAATCACCGGCAGCACGCCGCAGTCGTTCTGCCACATCAACCCGGCTGCCAGATTGAGGGTGTCGTGGGCACGACAGCTGATGACCGGGCGGCTCATGATCTGTTCAACTTTCATAATGTTTCCTCCTGCGGATCACGCAGCAATCGGCGTGCCCGATGGGCGCCACGTCCCAGCGCGCAGTGGCCACCATCGCTGGTGCGTCGCGGGCGGATTCGCGCGCTGCCTGCGTGAATTGCCGCTCACCCAGGTCGCCTCGCTGCCGCACACCACGGCGTACAACCAGCACTGCAGGTGCAGGCCCGTTCGAGCGCCAGCGACGCAGTCTGCGTTCATGGTTCGCGCGTGATCAGGAGTTGGCCGACGAAGGGGATTGAAGACTTCAAGCGTCCTCGATGAGGAGGAATTCGTTCGGCCGTGAGCGGTCGATCCACTGCTCGTCGGCCAACAACGAAGCGACGCAACGCTCACGCATCAATCGCTGCGCGCGTGATGCGTGATCCCGAATAATCATTGAATACTGACCACGTCCAACAGGAGGGCGCGAAGCGCCTCACGAGCGAACCACGCCGCCCCGGGGCCCGAAGGGTTCCCTTGTGGGCGAGGGGCAAGGTACATCCCAGAGCTCTTTGAGCGAGCCCACTCCGTGGGCGAAGATCAAAGAGATCTCGGGATGAGCCAGCCTGCGTTGAGGCAGGCACGTCGTGCCACATGCAACGGAGGGGCCTCATGGCGAGCACCC
>CAJBHN010000514.1 GCA_903952805.1 uncultured Myxococcales bacterium
GTTCCCCCTTCTCCCAGCATGTTCCCCCTTCTCCCAGCATGTTCCCCCTTCTCCCAGGAGTGAACCCGTTCTCCCAGTACTGGGAGAAGAGGTTGGGGGATGAGGGATCGGATCAGGCCGCTTCGGGAAGCCGGCCGTCGGCCGTCGCCAACCTCAGATTGAACAGGATCGGCAAGGCCTCTTCCTCGTCAGCGTCCACCAACAGCGCCAACAGGTCGGTCGATGTCACCAAGCCGATGACCCGGCCGGGATTGCCGTCGGACACCACCGGGAGGGCGTCGATCTTTCGCTCGATCATCGTCTCGGCCAGCCGCGACACCGGTGTCGACGAACGACAGGTCAGAGGCCCGGGCGTCATGGCGAGGCCGACGAGGTCGGTGTCTTCGAACATGCCTGGCAGCGTGTTGGAGCGCAGCAGCACGTCCCGGTCCGACAGGATGCCGACAAGGGCGCCGCCCTGAACCACCGGCAGGTGCCGAATCCTCAATTCCTGCATCAGGTCCCAAGCTTTGGCCAGGGGCAGCTCGGGTGGAACGCAAACGACTTCACGGGACATGGTGGCAACAGCGCGCATAGAGAACCTCCACCAGGGGGAACTCAGAAAATGCGCCAACAGGCATCGCGTCCCAAAGCCATCGCAGCGTTGGCCGAACAAGCTCGGGGGGTGGACTCGCCCAGGGCATGGTCGACGTCACCCAGCGACGCCAGCAGGATTTCGGCATGCCCAGCTGCAGGTCCCGATTCGGGGTGAAGCGCACTCACCCGCGTGCCCATCGGCTGAGGCAGCCCAAAGGCGCACCCAGTGGCCTCATCATCCTCACACAGTCATCCCGAATGACCATTGAATACTGACCACGTTCAACAGAAGGGCGCGAAGCGCCTCACGAGCGGAGTGAGTGGGAACCACGCCGCCCCGGGGCCCGAAGGGTTCCCCTGTGGGCGAGGGGCAAGGTACATCCCAGAGCTCTTTGGGCGAGCCCACTCCGTGGGCGAAGACCAAAGAGATCTCGGGATCAGACCATGCTGGGACCATCGCGCTGCGAAGGCCCATCAGAGTGCCGAGGCCGCAAAGGTGTCGCAGGCGCGCGGGTCGCCGCTATCAAGCCCGGCCTTGAACCAGCGGGAGCGTTGGGCGGACGAGCCATGGGTAAAGCTGTCAGGGACCACGCGGCCGCGGCCCTGCTTCTGCAGGGTGTCGTCGCCGATGGCGTGGGCGGCCTGGAGGGCTTCGTCGACGTCGCCGGCCTCGAGCTGGCCGCGGGCTTTGGCGTCGTGGGCCCAGACGCCTGCGTAGCAGTCGGCCTGCAACTCAAGCCGAACCCCCATGGAGCGGGCGCCTGCGCGGTCGCCGCTGTCGTGAACAAGGCGGGACGTGCCGTCGAGGCTTTGCAGGTGATGGCCAATCTCGTGGGCGACGACGTAGGCGGCGGCGAAGTCGCCGGGGGCGCCAAAGCGACGGGCGAGCTCGTCGAAGAAGGCGAGGTCGAGGTAGGCCTTGTGGTCACCGGGGCAATAAAACGGACCGCTGGCGGCGGTGGCGAAGCCGCAGGCGCTATCGACCTCGCCGCGGAACAAGACGAGTGTGGGCTCGCGATAGCCGGGCCTCAAGCGCCGCCAGGTGTCCTCGGTGCTGCCAAGCACCTTGGACACAAAGACCGCCGACGCATCATCCGCCGCCGACGATGACGAACCGGTGCTGACGCCCCCCGAGAGCTGGGACAGCAGGGTGAGCGGGTTTTCGCCGGTGATGACCGAGACCACGAGGACCAGGACGATGACGCCCCCGGTGAGGGGGACACTCGCCCGTCGACCGCCACCGGACCGGCGGCGATCGTCGATGTTGCTGCTGGCACGTTGGTCGTCGAGACGCATGATGAAGTCCCGCGATCAGGCTCAGCCCGCCGA
>CAJBHN010000515.1 GCA_903952805.1 uncultured Myxococcales bacterium
ACGGCTCGGTCGCCGCCGTCGATGCCGCTGCCACCCAACTCGTCAGCGAGGGAGACAGCGGGGTCATGAGCGCCTTGTTGGAATGCTTCTCCAGCGGTGAGCACGCCGACATTGTGAAAGATCGGACGGTGTCCATGGCTGCGTCGCGGCTGATCGACCGTGCCGGCTTTGAGCAACTGGAGCCCCTCATCACGCTGGCCGACCTTGCCCGTTCGCGAGCGTCGTCCTCGTCGTCGTCGTCGTCCATGCGGGAACTGGTCGAACAGCTTGGTACCCACAGCGACCCGGCAGTGCGCGACGCCGCGCGGGGAATTTCTGCGGGCCACCGGGCACCCGGACCTCGCGCGGTGGTGTTGTCGTCACCGTCGCCGGCGACGTTGCCGCTGGCGGCGGTGCTGAAAACCACGCGAGGGTCGATCGTCATCGCGTTCGATCGGGAGCGGGCGCCGCGCACGGTCAAGACCTTCGTCGAGCTCGCCAACAAAGGAGTCCTCAACAACACGCCCTTTCACCGCGTGGTGCCAGACTTCGTCAGTCAGGGCGGCGACCCCCGGGGCGACGGCAGCGGCGGTCCCGGCTTCACCATCCCCTGCGAAAACAGCGACGCCCGCTTCGGCCGTGGCGCGGTGGGCATGGCACACGCCGGCAAGGACACCGGCGGCAGCCAATTCTTCCTGACCCATTCCGAGCAACCCCACCTCGACGGTCGCTACACGTTTTTCGCGACGGTCACCGATGGGCTTTCCGTGATGGACAGCCTGCAGCGCGACGATGTTCTCTTGTCGATCGATTTCACCACCGCCCTGCGCCGCTCCGGCGCTGAACCCTGAGGCTCCCCCATGACCATGCGTCACCTCCGCACCACTCTCGACGTCGTCGACCGCAGCGCCCTCGACGGGCTCATGCTGCGCGCACAGGAACTCAAGCGACATCGCTCCCAGCGGCGGCTGGCACCCACGTTGGCGGGCCGCGTCATTGCGATGCTTTTTGAAAAGCCATCGACACGCACGCGGGTCAGCTTTCAAAGTGGCAGCGCCCAGCTCGGCGCCCACTGCATCGTTTTGGAGGGGCGCGACATCTGGCTGCAGGCCAAGGACAACGATGGCGAGGTTCTCAGAGACACCGCTCGTGTGATCGGCGGCGCCGTCGACCTCATCGTGGTCCGTCCCATGTCGTCCCACGCCACCGTCGACGAGCTCGCTCGGCATGCCGGCGTCCCCGTCATCAACGGGTTGTCCGATCGCGATCATCCCTGTCAGGTGCTGACCGACCTCTTCACGCTCTACGAGCGCCGCGAGCATCCCTACCAGAGCCGCATGGCCTTCGTCGGCGACAGCCTCGCCATGGCCAACGGCTACCTCGCCCTCGCCAGCCTGTGCGGCCTCGAGCTGCGCCTGGCGCTGCCTGAAGGGGTCGCCGTCGACGCCGACTTGCTGCGGCGAGCCCAAAGCAAAGCCAACGTGATGATCACCCACGACCCCCGGGCCGCCGTCGAAGGTGCCGACGTCGTCGCCACCGCAGCATGGTCGGGCCCGGTGGCCGCCGGCTTCCGCGTCGACGACGCGCTGCTCCAGCTGGCTTCCGACGAGGTCACAGTCCTGCATCCATTGCCCGCGCACCGTGGTGCCGAGATCACCGACGATGTCCTCGAGGGTCCCCGCTCGGTGGCCTTCCAGCAGGCGCAAAACCGCCTGCCCGTCCAGCAAGCGCTGCTCGAGGCGCTGCTGCACTGACGCCTCGCCACCGTCCACGACCTCGCCAGCGACCCCAAAAAACACAGAAGCCGACGCTGTCGTCGGCTTCTTTCTCTTGCAGGGTTCAATGGTCAGCTACTTGAGCATGTGCTCGATCAGGTCGATCTTGGTCAGGAGGCCGACGACGCTGACGCCGCCGGCGCTGCGGTCGACCACGACGGCGACCTTGCCCCGCGAGAAGTGCTGGCTGAGGGTTGTCAGCGGCGTGTCACGCTCGACCATGGCGGCGTCGTCGAGGTCTGCCAGTGGGCCGACGGCAGACTTCATGGTGGCTTCGCCCTTGACCAGGGCGTTCAAGACCTTGACCTCGCTGACGAGCCCCAGGAGCTTGCCTGGTTCAACGACCGGCAGCTGAGAAATGCCGTGGGTTTTCATCCGATCGATGACGCTGCCCAACGCATCGGACGACGTCGCCGAGATGAGGGTCTGGTGCTTCTTCTGCATGATGTCGTCAACGACACCGCTCATGCCGTCGTCGCGTTCAATGAGCCCGGCATCTTTGAGCCACTCGTCATTGAGGAACTTTGACAGGTACCGGCTGCTGCTGTCGGGAATGATGATGAGCACCTTATAGGGCTCGGCGGTGCTGCCAGTGGCCGCTCTCTCTTTGGCGATCCGCTCCGCGAATTTGATGGCGCCAGCGACGGCCGACCCCGACGAGCCGCCGCACAGCAGACCTTCGTCGCGGATGAGGCGGCGGGCCATGGTGAAGCTCTCGCGGTCGTTGACTTGGATGCAGTCGTCCATGGCCGTGAGGTCCATGGTGGTGGGCATGAAGTCTTCGCCGAAGCCCTCGACAAAGTAGCTGTGGGGCTTGGGCCATTTGCCGGTGTGAAACAGGTCGTAATAGATGCTGCCGACGGGGTCGACGCCGACGATCTTCACCTCGGGCTTTTTGCTCTTCAAGAAGCGCGAGTTGCCAACCAGGGTGCCGCCAGTGCCGGCAGCGATGACGAGGGCGTCGAGTTCGCCGCC
>CAJBHN010000516.1 GCA_903952805.1 uncultured Myxococcales bacterium
CAGCCCGCACGAGGACGACGAGCGCATCAATCTCGTCGTCTGGAGTGCCGACGTCCCCCTTGAGTCCGAGCTCATCGATGTGGACAGCGACAGCCGCGCTGGTGACGAAACGGGCCGCCCCCATGAGGGTGCCAGCCTCAGCGTCTACCGGGGGCGCGTGCAGCTTCCCGCTCACCTCGCCCCCACGCTCCTCCTCGACAGCCATCGCGTGGAGTGGGCGATTGTGGCCCGGCTGCATCGGGTGGGGAACACACCCATCGTCATCACCCGCCTCCTGGCAGTCCATCCAGCATCGGCGCGCGCGCTGCCAGCGCCTGCGACGGGACAACGCGGGTGAGCCGCGCCATCTGCGCCACCATGCTCGACCATCGCTGGCCGTCGGCGTGGCCAGCAACCGTGGCGCGCGCTCATCTGCTGCTGACGTGAGCGTCGACGGAGACTGATCAGACGTCGTTGAGGATCGGGTTTCGGCCCGCGGCGACGACGGCGGTGAAGCCTGCGTCGACCTCGGGCAGGGCAAAGCGATCCACCAGGCGCGCCGTGCCCGCGGCGGGTTCTTCATCGTTGAGGCCCAGGGCGTCACGCAACGCGAAGTTCACCTCGGTCGCCGTCAACGCGAAGAGGCCGGCGCCGGTCTGGGTGGGGCTCGTGCCGGGTACGAGGTTGTCGTTGGCGTCGAAGCGCAGCGGCATGGCCCGCAGGCCGGGCTGCAACACACCGTCGATGAACGGCGTCGTGCGGCCGATGGTGGTGCCGCCCGAGACGCGAGGCCGCATGGCGCCCAGGCCGATGACCATCGCCGACGTGACCGGCCAGTGGTCTTTGCCGCGGGCGCCGTCGTCCTCGCCACCGTTGTAGGCGGTGCGGCCGAAATCGGATGAGACATAGATGAGCACGCCGCGGGCCTTCAGGGCCGCGTTGGCGGGGTTGTTTTCGATCTCGTCGATCAGGTGTCCGACGCCCTCAAGCAGGTCGCGCATGCGGACGCGGTGGCCGGTGACGTCGTCGTCGTGGTCGAAGTGGGTGTCGAAGTTGCCGAACGACAGGTGGGCCGAAGCGCAGGCCGCGGGCACCGTGCGCATGCCGGCCAGGGCCAGACTCGCCGCCGAGATCAACGTGTTGGTGTCGGCGGTGGCGGGCGACGCGTCGAGGACGTTGGCGAGATCGAGAAACCCTTCTTCGGCGCCGCGGGCGCTGGCCATGGCGGCGTGGTTGGTGACGGCCTTGCGCAGCGCGCGGCGGGCGTCGAGCAAGGTGCCGCGGCGGGCGTCGCGGGCCCGTTGGGCGTCACGCACGAGGGCGTCGACGTCGTCGGGGAAGAACTGGGCGCTGGTGGCGGCGCCGGTCGAACGGTTGGGGCGCGCCAATTCGCGCACGATGCTCTGTCGGCCACTGCGGGTGAGCGTGACGATGCCCTGGGTGTCGTCGAAGCCTCCCGACGACAGAAACGCCAGCGGCAGGTTTGGGCCCTGCACCGCGGCCACCATCGCGCCGAGGGCCGGAAAGCCATCGCGCAACGAGCCCGAGAAGGCGTGACGCGGTCCGATGTCGTGCGAAACGGTGCGGTGGTCGACGCCGTTCACGACGCGGATGAAGCCGCCGAACGTGGCGAAGAAGTCGACGGTGTCGGCGGTGCGCAGGCGACGCACGCTGAAGGGTGTGGTGCCTTCAAACGGCGCCACGCGCAGCCCGCCAGACGTGAGGATCTGATCCTCGGTGTACAGCGAGAAGGCGGGGTTGCCGTGGGGGTCGACAGACGTCGTGGTGTCCCACGCCTGGTTCGCCTCCACCGAGATGAACAACGGCGGCAGCGGCGCCGCCTGGGCCCTGGCTTGCTTGCCGATGACGACGGCGGCGGTAGCGACGACGGTGGCCTGGAGAAACGTGCGGCGCTTGATGTGCATGGTGTTGCCCGGATTCCGAAAGATGCTTGAAGAGGGACGATCAGGCGACGCGCCTCACTCGAAGAGGAAGCGGCTGTCGGCGAGAATCGACGACAACACCGCCGACCAGGCGCGCACGACGAAGTCGGGGTCGGCGTTGACGCGGCGACGCTCGATCCCGTCGATGACGACGGTGCCGTTGGCCGGGTAGGGGGTGCGGGTACCGCGCACGAACGCCGATACCGCCTGACAGGTGGCGCCGATGTTCACGGGCGTGGTGCCGGTTGTCGGCGAGCGATAGGCCTGCAGGGCGGCGATGAAGAGCGCGTGGCTGGCGTCGACTTCGGCTTCGTCGATGACGTCCTCGTTCCACAGCGTCTGGTGCAGCGTGCGGATTTGGGTCCTGACCCGGGCGTCGGCCGCTGCGACGACGTTGCCGTCGGCGTCGATGGGCACGTCGCTCATCTCGACGTCGCCAAAGAGTCTGCGCTGCGCGGGGTCGACAATCGAGAAGTCCTGCGGCACGGCGATGCACGAGACCTCGTTGCCAAGGCGGCGGGCGACCGCGGCACGCACGGCGACAGGATCCCGCGAGCGGACCGTGACAGTCGCGCTGTCGATGCCGCCGGCGAAGATCGAGTAGAAGGCGTCGTCGGCGAGGGCGTTGGTGGCGGCCGGGTTTCGCAGGTGGGCCCACGGCACCCCGACGAGCGCCGTGATCTTGCGGTCGAGCACCTCGGGTGTGGTCAGCAGGGCGCCGTCGCCGACGCGGAGCAACTCGAGGGCGCGGTTGGTGTCGGCGTCCTGGTCGCCGGCGGTGGCGGCGGCGCGGAAGCTGGCCCCCAACACGATGGCTTTGACGACGGGGCGGAAGCGACCGTTGCCGGCGCGAAAGGCGGCGACGGCGCGAGCGATCTCCTTCTGCTGTGACGCAAACGCCCGGGCCTTGGCGGTGAAGTCGGGGTCGACGAGGGAGTCGGGGGCATTCAAGATGGGGGCGCCAGTGAGACCTTCGAACAGCGGCAACACCACCGCGTAGGCGAAGCGCGGGTGGGCACTGACCTGGTCGGTCAGCCAATCCAGGCGCGCGGGGGCCTGCGTGTCGTTGGCGCCGGCGCCGGTGCCGTCGCCAGTGGCGACGCAGTCGTCGAGGTCAAGAGCCGGGCGGGGCAGGCCTTCGTCGGCGTCACCGCTGCCGGGCAACGCGACGAAGCCGAAGCCGGGAGCCCGCATGCCGTCGGCACGGCAGGGACGCCGGGCGATCAAGGCGCCGCCGCTGCCGGTGAAGTGGTTGAAGGTGCCAGCGACCGGGTCGAGCAACGTGTGGCAGACGATGCAGGGCTGCGTGTCCCAGGTCAGGTTCTCGAGGCTCTTGCCGGCGGGGATCTCCGGCGTCGCGAAGGCTGCAAGCTGCATGACCGGCACGCCCAGCAGACCCTCGTAGATGAAGCGGGCCCGGGTCCGTTCCCGGTTTGACGTCGTCGTCGCGTAGCGGCGCAACCACGATGGCGTCGAGAGGATGCCCTGGTGGGGCCAGGCGTCGAGCGACGCATTGCGGGTGGTGATGCGGTTGGCAGCGGTGTTGATGACTCGCACCAGCCGCGTTTCGGTGGCGTCGTCGGCGGGGGTGGCGTTGAACGCCGTCGTCGTGCCGTCCCTGAAGGTGCGGCCGTCGCCCTGCAGCAAGCCGTAGATGCGGGCGAGCGCGGGGTTCACGATGGTGAACTCGCCGGTGATCATCTGCGACGCTGGTCGATCATCGCGCCAGATGCGGCGCAGGATCTCCAGCGGTTCGCGCGCCAGCGCGGTGCGCACCTCAAGCCGCTTCTGCTCGCACAAGACGTTCTCTGGCCTGGGAGTAACGTTGTTGTCGGGGTCGGCGTCGAGGTTGAGGGGGTCTTCGGCGACGCGGCAGCAATCGGTGGCGACGCTGTCGTTGCAGGAGTTGTTGCCGCGGGCGCCTTCGCTCTGCAGCTTCTCGAAGAAAGTCCGCAGCGGGAATGACTGGCCGACGTAGGTCGGCGCCTGACCGAGGGCGGCGTCGGTCAGGAGCCAATCGTTCCACACCTCCAGCAGACGGACTTCGGTGCGGACGTCGTCGATGACGCTGTCGAGGGCGGTGGCGAGGGTGGCTTCGTCGGTGACGGCGAGCAGCTCGGCGGCACTCGGGTTGCGGGCGTTGAGCGTCAGCGCGGCGCGCTTCAACGTCTCTCGCGGCGACAAGAGCGTCAGCTCTTGGACGAGGTCTTCGTCGCTGATGCCGTTGACCGAGTCGGCGCCGCAGGTGTCGGCGCCAGCCTCGACGCGGGCGATGAACGAGCGGAAGCGGCGAATCTCGACGGCCTCGGCAGGGCTGATGACGACGCCGCCGGTGTGGCCGGTGATGTCCCCGAGGATCGGATTGGCGAGCATCAGCGGCAGCGTCGCTTCATCGTCCTCGAGCAAGAGCGTCGCTCGCTGCTCGGGTGTCAGCGTCGCCGTGTCGACGTCGAGGCCGTCGGCGGCGGTGAACGCCAGCATGTCCCTGACCGCAGCGACACCCCGCGAAGCAAAGCCGTCATCGCCGGGGAAAGGCAGCACAAAGCGGGCGCCGAGCGACGGCGAAAAGCCGAATTCATTGTGGCAGCCGACGCAGCGCGACAGCGCCACCGGCCAGGCGTCGACGAGGAAGGTGTCTTCGAGAGAGCGGCAGACGCTGAACTCGACGGTGGCGTCGCCGACGTCAACGACAAAGCCATCGACGTCGACCTCGATCGCAAACGTGCCGGCGATGGTCGAAACCAGGTCGACGACGAGGCTGCCGTCGGCGCCGCTGGTGCCGCCGCCGTCGTCTGGTCCCGCCGGGACGGTGCGCACGGTGACCGCGCGTCCCCCCGCGTGGGGCCCGGCGAGCTGGATGCTGATGGAGAACGCCGAGACGCCGTCGGCCGGGAGCGCAAACTGCGGGCGCAGCGCGACGGTGGCCGTGGGGAGGTCCTCGCCTTCTCCCTCGCCCCCGCCCTCGCCCTCGCCCTCGCCCTCGCCCTCGCCCTCCTCGCCGGGGCCGCCGCCGTCATCGACGGGGAGCGGAGGGCACCCGCCAACGCACAGGGCGCTCGCGGTGGCGAGGGCAACGAACGCGACGAGGCGAAGACGGGGCAAGAAGCCTCCTGACAGCAATGGGAGCATCCCACAGCCAATGACCCGCAGGCGACCTCGCCCGTAAAGCTGACCGGGGCGGATCTTCGGGTTGCGTCGGATCCGGGGTGTCGATCGACGGCGTCGTCGACGTCCCGGCGTGCCGCGAGGTCTCCGGTGGTGGCCTCGCTGTCAGAACAGGTCGTCGATGCGCAGCCGTACGCCGGCGCCAAACAGGATGCCGAACTCGGGATAGACGCGGGGCGTGCAAAAGAGGTCGACGTCGAAGCTGTCGACGCGGCCGTAGGTCAGGGTCAGGGGAATGGTCAGCGATTGTTGGCCGCCGTCGTCGCGGGCCAGCAGGTGGGAGATGCCGGGGCGATCGGTCTCGGTGAAGTTCACCACCACCTCACGCACCGGCGTGCCGATGGTGCTGGCGAAGCCGACGCCGCCTGAGACCGCCAGGTTGTCGAGGAGGTCGCCGATGATGTGGGCCGAGGCGGCGGCAGCGTATTGGTCGTCGTCGGGCAGGAAGCTGTTGCGGGTGCGGACATGCCCCGAGGCAAAGATCGCCAGGCGGTCGGCGACGGCTTTTTGCCAGGACACCACGCCTTCGAAGTGCAGCCGCACGCCGACGCTGGGCTCGCCGGTGTCTTGCACCAGGCGCACGCCGGCGTCGAGATACGACAGGCCGCCGTCGAGGACGAACGCGCCGAGGCCGTCATGGACCGACCCCAGCCGGAGCCGGGCCATCAAGCTGGTGGGCCAGGGCAACAGCGACGTGCGCAGTTCGATGGTGTCGGTGATGCCGTAGCGGACGTCGTCGACGAAGCGGGTGGGGCCATTGCCGACCAGGCCGTAGCGGGCACCCGCCATCAGGGTGTTCTGCTGGAGGGTGGGTTCGCGGCGGGTGAGGGGCATGGGATCGCCCAGGCGACGACCTGCGGGCGCTTCGGCGGGCGCTTCGGCGGCGACGGCGACGTCGGCCCCAGCGGGATCAGCAGCGGGAGTCTTTGCCGGTGGTGGCGGCAGCGGTGGCGGCAGCGGTGGCGGCTCCGGCGGTGGCTCCGTCGGCGGCGACGCCATCGGAGGGGGCTCAGCCGTCGTCGTCGGCGGGGGCTCAGCCGTCGCGGTCGGCGCCGTCGTCGTCGGTGCCGTGGTCTGCGTCTGCGTCTGGGCCGTTGCAGCCGTCGCCGCCATCAGCATCATCGAAAGAATCGTCGTCCACCGCTGCATGCGACCGGCTGTACCATGCAGCGTGCCTGGATGCAGGCCCCGGGATGGACCAGGAAAAGGCGTCGCGATGACAGAGACTGTTGATTTCTCCGTTGGACTCGTCGTGTTGGTGATGGCGGGGGCCCTGCTGCTGGTGGCGGGCCTGGCCAAGGCGCTGCATGGCCGTTTGCTGCAGATGGGCATCGAAGAGGCCGCCGGCGCCATCGAGGGTCTGGTGGGCCTGCTGGCCGATCCCGCACCCCACGACATCACGCTGGTGGATGCAGGGCACCACTCCGACGACGCCCGCGCCTTCGTCACCGACGTCACCGCTGCCGCCGCCGCCGTCGGCTTCACCACCCTGGGCGATCTCGAGGACCGCACCATCACCCGCACCATGCCTGAAGCCCGGACCGCCATGCGCGCTCTGCTCAGCGACGACGGCGTCATCATCGTCGCCGCCTGGGGCCGCCCGGCCACGCCGACCACGCCGCCGCTGCGCCTGCTGGAACTCAGCAGCGAGTTGGCTGATGGCCGCTTTGTCGAGACCGTCGTCGCTCCCGACCTGCCGTCCCTCGACGTCGGCCCCTGGATCCTCATCGAGCGGCACGCGCCCGGCACCCCGTTGCCATCGCTGCTGCAGCGGCACCGGGCGCGACTGGCCGAACTCGGCGGGACCGCCGTCGCCGTCAGCGACGTCGACGGTGTCATCCAGCACTCGCATCGTCGGGTGGCCAGGGCTGCTGCGTTTCGCCAGACGATTCCGGCCCTGGTGACCCGCG
>CAJBHN010000517.1 GCA_903952805.1 uncultured Myxococcales bacterium
GCCAACCCCAACAAGCCCTACGACGTCCGCGACGTCATCAAGTGCATCGTCGACGAACGGCACTTCTTTGAGGTTCAGCCCCACTTCGCCGGCAACATCTGCATCGGCTTTGCCCGCTTGATGGGGCAGTCCATCGGCATCGTCGCCAACCAGCCCCAGGTCATGGCCGGGGCCATCGATATCGACGCCTCGGACAAGGCTGCTCGCTTCGTGCGTTTCTGCGACAGCTTCAACATCCCCATCATCACCCTTGTCGACGTGCCCGGGTTCTTGCCCGGTACCCAGCAGGAACTCGGTGGTGTCATCCGCCACGGCGCCAAGTTGCTCTATGCCTACGCCGAGGCCACGGTGCCCAAGATGACCGTCATCTTGCGCAAGGCCTACGGCGGCGCCTACTGCGTGATGGCTCCCAAGCACCTGCGCACCGACGCCAACTTTGCCCTCCCCACCGCCGAAATCGCGGTCATGGGTGCTGCCGGTGCTGTTGCCATCGTGATGCGCGAGGAAATCAACAAGGCGTCTGACAAAGACAAGAAGATGAAGGAGCTCGTCGCCGACTACGCCGACAAGTTCCAGAATCCCTACAAGGCCGCCGAGATGGGCTACATCGACGAGGTCATCCTGCCCGAGGATATGCGCCCCCGCCTTTGTCAGGCCCTCACCCTCCTGCGCAACAAGCGCGACGAGCTGCCGCCAAAGAAGCACGGCAACATGCCGCTCTGACGGGCTGAGGTGACACGAACTTCGTTCGTTTCACCTCGCCTGCTGTCCTGCTGGAGGGTCTGCTCCAGACCCTCCCCGTCTCTCGGGGCGCAGGACTCGTGCAAGATTGGTCTTCGTCCATCACGACAGCCTGCTCGTCGGCGCCGCCTTCGGGCCTGCTGCCGGTCCAGAGTCCTGTTGGGGCCCCAGGCCCGGGGTCAGGCCAGGGTTCTCGATGCTGCAGATCTGCCGGTGGCACGCGTGCCTGGGCTCCGGAAGCAACGAAATCGTGCCGTCTGCATCGAACCTCTGATTTCTCATGGATATGCCGGGCTCGTTTCCTGCGTCGTCTGACAGTGCCCCTCGCCCGCGCGGGGCACCGGGCGATGCTGTGGCCCATGTCCAGGCCTTGTCGCTCGCCGCCCTCCGTCACCGGGCCGTGACCCACCCCTACCTGGTCGCCCTCGGCAACGGCACCTTGCCCGATCCCCGCTGGGCGTTGGCTGATTTCGCCCGGCATTATGCTGGCTAC
Organism: uncultured Myxococcales bacterium; assembly: GCA_903952805.1. Lineage (GTDB taxonomy): Bacteria > Myxococcota > UBA727 > UBA727 > VGSZ01 > VGSZ01. The sequence goes on from CAJBHN010000517.1 coordinate 1,235, forward strand.
TCTGCCTGCTTCCCGAACTATCTGACCGCCGTCATCAGTCGCCTGTCATCGGCCAGCCATCGCCGGGCGCTGCTCGGTAATCTCTCTGAAGAATCCGGCCATTATGGCCCTGCTGAGCTCGCGATTCTGGCCGACCACGGTATTGAGCGACAGTGGGTCGAGGGCATCGCCCACCCACTGCTGTTTCGCCGGTTCTGCGAGGCGGTGGGGGGCGGGTCTGTTTCCGACGCCGACGCCGTTGACGACCACGTGCTCTGCTGGCGACAGCTGCTCCTGCAGGTCCTGACCCAGGGCTCCGCTGCTGAGGCCGTTGGTGCGATTGGGCCGGGCACCGAAAACATTGTGCGGACCGTCTACGGGCACCTGGTCCGCGCCATCGATCGTGTCGATCATCTTGCGCCGCAGGATGCCGTGTTCTTTCGTCTGCACACCCTCGTCGACGACGACCACCAGCAGGTGTTGCAGCAGATCGCCATCGATCTGGCAGCCACCGATGCCGGGCGCGCCGACCTGCGTCGGGGCATGCTCAAGGCGCTGCAGTTGCGCGCCACCTTTTGGGATTGGCTTCTCGCCCGCGCCCTCGACCCCGTTGGCGCCGACGACGTCATGTGATGGTGCGGCTTGTTTTGTGAGGAGAGAGATGGAGCACCCACCC
>CAJBHN010000518.1 GCA_903952805.1 uncultured Myxococcales bacterium
ACCGGCATCGACACCAACATCGGCAGACAGCCCATCAAGTTGGCAAAGGGATTGACGCCCTTTTCCTGGAAGAAGGCCTGTTGCTTCTCAACCATCAGCCGCTGGTCGTGGCCGTATTTCTCCTTGAGCTTGTCGAGGTCCGGCTTCAAATCCTTCATGATTTTGCCGAACTTCTTCATCTCCACCATCGACCGATGGGTCAACGGCAGCGTCGCCAAAAAGATACTCAAGGTCAGGCCGATGATGGCCAGGCCGTAATCTCTGGTCTGGGATTCGATCGTGACCAGCAGCCACAGCAGCGGCCGCGACACGACGGCGAGCATGCCGAAGTCGATGGCTTCTTCCTGACCATGACCAAAAGCCCGCAGCGCGTCGATCTGCTTGGGACCGAGGTAGGCCTCCTGGACGAAGCTCTTGACCTCGCCAGCCACCAGCGGAATGGCCGACAACGACACCACGACGTCCATGCCGCGGTCGTCGTCGCTGTGCATCCAGGACAAGGCCTGGCAGCCGTCGGTGGGGACGCTGTCGAAGGTGACGGCGCCGACGAAGTAGTGGCGGTCGACCGCGGCTGAGCGGACAGGGCCCTTGAAGATGAAGTCTTCAGGGGACTTCTCGACCTTCGTGGACTGAAAGGCCTCGCGGTCCTTGTCGGTGACACAGGTGCCGCCCAAATTGTCGGTCGCGGCGACAAACATGCCGCCTTCGCCGCGTTCGCCAGCGCGTTCGCGCCCCGAAAGGACCATGTCGAATTCGGCGGTGCGCTTGGCGAGACTCTCGTTTTTCAGCGTCGTTTCGAGCTTGAGCGAAAACGTCGCGTCGTCGAACAGGTAGCGACGCGTCACGCGCACACCCGACGGCGTCAGACGCGAAAACGTCACGGCCCGCGGCGTGTTTTCCGTGATCTCGTAGGGCGCATCGGCCTTGAGCGCGACGTCGCCACCGCGCGACCGCAGCGCCACCAGGTGGGCCCCGCCGTTTTCGCCCCGGGCGATGTCGACCTTGATGTGGCTCGCCGGGTCGACGCCCTTTTCCAGCTTGGACTCGGTGTAGCCCGTCAGGGCCCACCGCTTCACCTGGGCGCCGTACGACGACAACACGCCCTCAAACCCGCCCTGGACCTTGGATTTGTCCTGCTTGGCGGCGACGTCGACGACAACGGTGGCCTGCTGCTCGGGCAGCTTGTCGTCGGTGGGCACGACGGCGGTGTCGGTGACGCCCGCGACGACGCCGGCGGCAGGTGCTGCGGCATCGGTGATGCTGACCGGCGCGTCGGGGGCCTTGGGTGCTGGCTTGGGCGTGAACGCGTTGATGCCCATCCAGGCCATCAGCATCAGCGACGCCGTCAACACCACCCGGGTCATCGGGTTGCCGGTCTGTTGGTTTGGATCAAGGGGTGGGAGAAACCCACCAGGCGTGCTGCTCATGGACATCCTTGCGTGACGCTGACGGGCGTCGGGCCGCTGCGTGGCGGCCATGTCGGAGGGCGTAGGGGACGCCAGCGGATGCCGCAAGCGGGTGGAGGGACGATCGTCACCCAGCGACCGGCGACAAGCGCTGATCGGTCCCAGACGGCCTGTCGAGGCGAAGCACCAGCCCGTCGCTGTGCGACGCCGCGCCGCATGGCCGACAGCGATCGGGGCGACGCGTCACCATCGCGTCATGGTCAGGGCTGCTCGCAGCCCTGCGCGACGACCCCATTTTGGCGGCCGGGAGATGGGCCGGCGTCGCCGCGAGACAAGCAGAAGCTGCTGGCGACGTCGGGTGCCTCAGGCGCGATGCGCTCGAGGGAACGCCCCTCGACGGGCGTGACGTGCTTGCCGGCGCTCGTGATGGGCCGACCGGCTGGCTCGACGACGACGACCTGCACGCCGGCGTTCAACAAGCCGCTGCCGCAGATGTTGGCGCCGCTGCTGCGGGCGAGGGCGACCTCGCCACCAAGCCCATACGCCTCGGGCAGAAAGCTGTTGCCCACCACCAGCAGGAAGCCACCCGGAGGCACGATGACGCCAGCACCGATGGTGGCAGTGCACAGGCTGTTGCCGGTCACGTTGACGCGCCACCCAGACAGGTCGAGGTCGACGTCGCCGAAGTTCACCAACTCGATGAACTCGGCGGTGTTTTCTGTGACGTCGGGGTCGGCCATGACCTCGTTGACGGCGAGCTTGGGCAGGGCTTCCGTCAAAAATTCGATGGCGCCGGTGGCGACGCCGCCGACATCGTCTTCCGAACTCACCACCACCCGATAGCGCTGGTTGACCGTGAGGCCGGTGACGTCGACGGCGTGCTCAAACGTCAGCGGACTGGAGCCCGCCGTGGCCTGGCGCACCGACGCCCCCAGCAGCGGACACGGGGCCCCCAGGCAGTCGAGGTCGCCGCCGACCAGGCCAAAGCGCACCAGCGTCGTCGATGGCTTGTTGGTGCCGAAGCGAACCGTGGCCGACACCTCGCCGACGATGGCTTCAGGGGGAGCAATGAGCTGGTGGGCCGTCTCGTCGCAGGCGGCGCCGGTGCTGAACTCGGTGCTGAAGGGCTGCAACGCCTGGTCGGTGTCGCCGACGACGCCGGTGGTGACGCTCAACGTGTAGGCGGTGTTGGGGACAAAGCGGGCGCACCCTGACGTCGGCGCAGCGACGAAGACGGTGGCGGTGGTGCGGCTTTCGTCGAGGAGCACGGCTTCCAGAGGCACCGCCGGTGAAAACTGGACCGTGGCGTCGCCGACATTGCGGACCGGCTGGTTGAAATTGATGGTCAGGCGGCGACGATTGGGGGCGACCAGCCCGGTGCCCAGATCGGTGGCGGTGACCTCGGGGGCGCCGGCGTCGGTGTCAAAGTCATAGCGGAAGGCCGCCTTGAGGCCGAGGCCGTCGACGATGGGATTGCCGGCGACGTCGCGCACGGTGCTCGAGATGAGCAGCGTGTACGCCGTGCGGGCCGTCAGCAAGACGCTGGGCTTCACCTCGAGGCGGTCGCCCCGGAGGGTGGCGTCGACGGGCACGCAATCGTCCTGGCGGGAGTCGATCAGGGGAGGGTTGTTGACGTCTGAGAGAAACGCGTCGGTCACCAGGGCCCGGGGCACGAGCACCACGGTGACGGTCTCGGAGGTCGGGTCGTCGTCAACGCTGGCACCGTCGATCTCCTCGGAGAACACCAGATCAAACGACGTCGTCACCGGCACCGTCGGCAGGGCCGGCGTCACCGACACCACCCGGGGAGGCACTCGATCAAGGCCGTCGTCGACGCGGGGGCAGCCGACGCCAGCAAGCGAGGAGCACAGGGCAGCGATGACCAATGGACCGGCGGCGCGAAACGTCATGGGCGGCAGCGTAGTCGATGGTTTTGCAGGCTGCATCCGCCGGGATCGATGCCGGGGCGCTATTCCGCAACCGCCGGCTCGACCAGGGACGGACTGCCCGCTGGCAGCGACGATGACGGCACCAACGCCGACGCCGACGGAGACAGCTCCGACGACGACGTGGTCTCGACCGGGGCCGCACCAGCGGTCGACGCCGCCACCCGGTCGACCACGGTGTCGATCCGCACCACGCCGTCCTGGTTGACGATGACCCGAAAGCGGCTGAGCCGGGTCTCGGTGCCGGGAGCGCTGGTCTCAGCGACGACGTTGAGGTGGTAGACCTTGGGCATGCCGGTTCGCTCGAAGGCGCCGGTGACGGGATCGTAGTAGGAGACCTCGTCGATGGGGTCGTCGAGGCGCTTGACGACCTCATCGAGGGACAGGCGCATGAGTTCCTGCACGCCAAAGCCCTCGGGCACCGGCTCATCGGCGCCGTCGAACTGCACGCGGCGTCGATAGCAGAGCACGTGCTCCAGCTCGGCCACCCCCCGCACCGTTCGTTGGCGCTTGCGCAACTCGTCGACCGCGACGGGAATCACGTCGTCTTTGATCCAGCGCACCTGCTCCGAGGCCCGACCAATCAGGCGCCCCAACCCCGCGCAGGCCAGGGCGTCGCCGACGATGCGGTCGTTGTGGTCCCACGGCAGCAGCTTCTTGGTCAGCATCACCCGCGACCATTCCTTGATGCGGTCTTTGAGCACGTAGGCGCCCACCGCCGCCGAAAACAGCAACGTCGACTGCGATCCCGACAGGCCTCCCTGCAACAAGGGCACCTGGGCCAACGTCGCCCACGTCGCCGCCAGCCCGGCGGCCACCATCGCGGCACTGTTGCGAAAGAAGGGATCAATGCGACCCGACCGGGTGTCGACGTACAGCGCGCGCTGCATCTCTTTTTTCAGCACGCCGAGGCGATACGTGAAGTGCTCGGGGGATGTGTGGGCGGTGCCGGTCGGCGTGGGAAATCCCTGTTCGCGACGACGACGATGCACGGCCTCGGCAGCCTCGGCCACCGCCAGCCGCATCGACAGCGCGGTCCCCTTCCCGTCGCGCAGCACCACCGCCGTGTCGATGACCCGGGCCAATTCCGCGAGACGTTCGTCGACGACAGCCGAGGCGTACTCCTCAGCGAACGACAGCGACGGCAGCAACGTCGGCGCGGCCACCGAGCGATAGGCCCGGGCCTTGGCCCGCAGACGACGGATCGCTCCCAGGGCGCGCTGCACGTCGACGCAGCAGCTGCGGACGTCGGCGAGGATGGCGCCGAGGTCGTCCTGGGCGTGAGCGGTCTGAATGGCGCGCACCAATCCCCTCACGGCGGTGGTGACGGCGTCGGCGAATTCGGCGCCCAGGGTCTTGGCCAGGATGTCGAGGGACTCGCCGGTGGGCGCGTGTTCCTCGATGAGCTTGGGCAGCTGACGACGAAGAATGGCCGCCGGATTATGGGTGTGCTCCAGATTGGCGAAGTCCTTCAGCGACAGGCCAGGGGCGTGCAGGCGCATGTAGGTGTTGGCGTCGCGGTAGAATTCCTCTGGCGTCCACGTCTGCGCCGAGATGCCAAAGCCCCGGGGAAAATAGAACCACACGCGCGTTTCATACGCGACCTCGACGTCCTTGCTGTGCGGCAACACGAAGTGCTGCCGCAGCTCCAGCGTGCGACGGTCCCGCGCCGACAACTCGAGCCGGCGCCCGCTTACGCCCGTGGCAACCACAGCCGGACCTCCGATTCGCTGACGGTGACGTCGCCACCAAGGGGACAGATGACCGGGCGAATCGCCTCCACAAAGCCTTCGCCGGGGATGACGTCGACGACCAAACGCACCCGGGTCGGTTCCACGTGGACGTCGACCGCGAGCACATCGCCCTTGCCGGCCAACGCCTTGGCGCACCCTTCAAACACCAGGGCGAGCGTCCGGCCCAGGCGGCCGTCGACGTCGGCGAGCAAGACGCCGGGCTCGTCGTCGAGCTCGACCATCACGTGCGATTCCTGCAACACCGTGCGGCTGCGCTCCCGGGCGTCCTGCACGACGTCGACAAACGACCGGGGCTCGACGACGCCGGCCGACGGCAGCGTGCTGGCGGCGTCTTCGGGCGCTTCATGCCCCAACAACACCGTCAGCGGCGGCGCTCCCGGTCTTTTGAGCACATGGACCGTGCCCTCAAAACGCAGGCCGCCGTCGCCCACGATGACACACGGCTCGGGATCACCGTCGGCCTCGGCTTCGGCGACGGCGCGGCGAAAGCGGCCGCTGGACGCGACCTGCTGCACGCGACGACGGGCCGAGGTGCCCTCCAGACGCAAGGCCCGACGCGCGGGGCCATTGAGGGCCAGCGGCTCTCCCGAGGGCTCAATGATGACGCATGGCACCGGCAACGCGTCGACCAACTGGGCGAGCACCGCGTCGCCTGAACCGGCATTGGCCAGACGTCGGCGCAGGTCGACCGCCATCTGGTCCAGAGCCCGGCTGGCGTCGCCGACCTCGTCGTTGGTCTTGATGCCGGCGCTGGCGGTGAGGTCGCCGCTGGCCAGAAGACGCGCCGTCTGCGCCACCCGCTGCAGCGGACGCATGACCAGGACGGCAGCCAGCAGCGACAGGGCAATGGCCAGCGTGATGGCAATCGCGGCAACGTTGCGCGCGAAGCCCTTGAGGTCGGCAGCAGCACTGACGACGTCGTCGACGTGGTCGGCCAAACGCAACACCGGGCCGCCATCGATGAGCCGGGTGGCGGCGTAGACGGTTTCTCGCCCCGTGGAGGTGCTGGCTCGGCGAGCCACAGCCACGTCGAGCAGGGGCCGCCCGGCCAGCGCCGCGCGAATCTCGGGACGGTCAGCGTGGGTCTCACGGCTGAGGGACTCGCTGTCGAAGAGCAGTTCACCCTTGGCCGACACCAGCGTGACCCGCTGGAGCAACACACTGGAAATCTGTCGGGTACGGTCGACGAGCTCTCGCTCCTGAAACGGCATCAGGCCCGACGCCGCCCGCCGGGTACCTTCACGCAGCCGACCCTCGGCCAACTCGAGCAGGTCCGCCTGCAGGGCCGAACGGACGTAGATGAAGGTCGGCACCGCCGCCGTCGCCACCACGACAAGGTAGGAGATGAGCAGCTTGGCGGGCAGCGGGACACGAGGCAGGGAGCGACGACGAGGTCGCGGCGTGAGTTCCATGGTGCGTTGTCAAGCATAGCCCGCTTGCACAAGTGCTGCACGAATCGGGACGGCGAAACGACGACGCAGCGACACAAAAAAACCGCGGCCTGCCAGGCCGCGGTTTTGTCTGCATCACGCTGCGGGGCTTCAACCGCCCGGGAACTCAAAGATGTCGCCCAGGTAGACGTTGAAGTCGATGACCTGGACCTTTTCGTTCAGCTTCGCGTCAGCGCGTTGGACGCCGATGCGGGCCGCGCGCTTGGCGGCTTCGTCAACACCCGCATTGGCGGTCGCCAACGCATCCTGCGCGTCCTGCCAGGGGCCAGCGACGAAATCGCTCGCTTCCTGAAGCATCTGCACGCCAATGCTGTGGTCGGCGTCGTCGAAGGCCACCGAGCGGTAGGCGAGGTGGGTGAGGGGATCGGTGAATTCAGCGATTTCGATATCCTGGATACCGTCGCCGTTGGGGTCGGTGTTGATGACGGCCTCGCCGGGCTGACCCGCCAGCGTGATGCGCGTCCGGGTGGCAAAGTCGAGGGTCTGGTCCAGCGTCGACGTCATGTTGATCATGCCAAAGACGCTCGCCCAGTTGCGCAGCTGGTAGCTGGTGGCCGGACGAATCGGGTCGCCGGCGAGGGCGTTTGGATCCTGGTCCAGCGGTTCACCGTAAATACCCGTCTTCAAGAAGGGCTGGAAGAACACTTCAAGCTGGCCATCGTTGTCGCTGTCGAACAGGCGGGGAGCAAAGGCCGACGTATCGTCGCGCATCAAGCCGCTGAACAGATCGAGCATCTCGTTTTGGAAGATGCGGTAGTAGCCGATGGAAAAGGCACCACGGTTGGTCTCCTGCGAAAAGTCGCGGAAGAAGAAGGCGTCCGACGAGGTGATGGCCTGAATGGCCAGGGCCTTGTCCCAATAGTTGCCGATGTTGATGGGACGGAAATCATATTCGCTGTCCCACGTGCTGTTGTAGATGCGGCCCTGGTCGAGGCCGATCGTGGCCGTATTTCCCTCGGTGCAGTTGCTCGGGTCGGCGTCGCCAGCGGGAATCCAGGTGCCGTTTTCCTTGCAGTATTCGCCGGGTTCGGGCTGCTGGAGCACGCGGACAAAGAAATCCATGCCCTGCAGCGCCGCATTGCCCCAGTCGCGGATGGTCGGGTAGACGCGCAGGGTCTGGGCGCGACGGTAATAGTAGAAGAAGCGGTAGGCGTTCAGCATGGGCTGATAGGTGCGCGAAAAGAGCCGGTTCATGTAGCCATCGGCCCACGACGTGAAGGGGTTGAGCACCCGGTCACGACGGAAGGCGTCGAAGGGGTAGTAGAACTCGTACATTTCGCCGGCGTTCTTGACGATTTCCGATGAGGTCGGCCCCATATCGTAGCGGTTGCAGGTCAGATTGCCGCCAAAGGCAAATTCATCACCGCAGAATGAATAGGGCACGGCGACCTTGGGCATCTTGCCGTCGTCGTCGGCCAGGCCGTTTTGGGCGAGGATGAAGTCCATGCAGCCGGGTTGATTGGGCTGGCCGAAATTGCTGCACTCGCTCTCGTCCAGACCGCCCGTGAAGCGGCTGATCAGCAGTTGCTGGCGGTACCAATCGCGCAGCGGGATATCCTTGCGCTTGAACAGGTTTTCGGGACGGGGGAGCAGCGCGGCGTTGTCGTTGTTGCCGGCGATGTCCATCAGGGCCGTGCTGTCGCCTTCCAGCGCTTGCTCGTAGGCGTCGTCGAACAGACCGTCGATAACGGTGTCGGCGGCGGCACCTGACACCAGCGACGGAAAGTCCTTGGGGTCGAGCAGGAAGGTTTGGCTGATCCAATCACGAGCCACGAAGGCGCCGTCGTCTTCGTCGAAGATTTCGACGGTCTCGGCGTAGCCAAGCTTGATGGCGGCCTTGTCGTAAAGACCGATGCCAGCGAAGTCGCTGTTGAAGCGCTGGTGGTAGTCCATGATCGAGGAGTATTGGACCTCGTATTGGTTGGTCAGGCCGGCACCCAGCAGGTGCTCTTTGCCCTCGGGCAGACCTTCGGCACCGACGCCCCAGTACTGGGGAAAGTAGTTCATCGCGTCGGCTGAGCCTTCGAAGTTGTGGCGCAGACCGAAGGTGTGGCCGAGCTCGTGGGCCGTCACGCCGCGAAATACACTGGCGCGGATGAGCTTGACGATTTGCTCACGATTCAGCCCCTCGGTCTTGATGCGCGACGCAAGGTCGGCAATGGCCGGCTCGACCTGACCGCCGAGGAAGCAGTAGTTCTTGCGCCCAAGGTAGTCGACGAGCTCTTCGTAGCGACCGGCGGAGCCCAGCTTGGCGCTGGATTCGAAGCCCTGGTCGCGCACCGAGCCAACGGCGCGGGCGTTGGCGGCGACAATCATCTGATCGGGAATATGCTCGCGAGACCAGTTCGAAGGCCGGGCGTTCTCCAGAGCCTGGGCTGAAAACTGGCCAGCGGTGGTACCGACCGGATCCTTGCCGAACAGGCGCATGGTCTCAGTGTCGATGAGGAAGTCTTCTTCGACACCGCTGTCGCGCAGCTTCTCCATGTTGCGGTTCAGCGCCGTCACGGGGACGGGCGTGAAGTAGGTGCTGTCACCCATGCTGCGGGCACGGCTGTCAAACAACGTCATGAAGGCATTGACACGCTCGGCCGAGTTGGTCGACGCCCAACGATTCCGAACCGCCTCCACGTGTTCACGAGAAATCGTGCCGTTGATGATGTCAGACGTTTCGATATCGCCGTTGAGCAACTGGACGATATCGGCGCCCCAGTTGGCGTAGGTATCGACGCTGGCGCCGTACATGTTGGCGTTGGCAGAGATGATTTCGCCCGTGATGGGATCAGACGCCGATGGGCCGTAGCCAAGGGGCCCTGCAAGCTCCGCTTTGCTTGCCCAGTTGAGGAAGTTGTAGCGCAGGTCGCCCAGTTGCTCCCAGGTAAACGCAGGCAAGTCGTCGCCAGCACGAATGCGGCGCTGGCTCTCGAATTCAAGCACGGCGCAGGATTCCTCGAGATTGCCAAAGGCGATGGTGTCGACACCGTTTTGCGACAGAACATCGTTCATATCGTATTTGTCGGCGAAGGCTTTGGCGGCGGCAATGTTGCAGGAATTCTGGCGGATTTCGAAGATGCGGGTGACCTCCGGAAAGCCAGCGAAACCTTCGTTCAAGTTGGCAGGCAGCTGATGGGCGCCATCCAGACCCCGAGCGGACGCGACGGCCCCCATGAAGGCCGTGTTCCAATCGTTGGCGAGGTCGACCTGGGTGAGCTCGAGCAGGTCGGACGGGAAGCCAACATTGAGCGTGTAGACAATCTGCTGCACCGGGCGGCGGCCCATCGGCAGGGGACGGCCCGTGCTGTCGTCGGTCGACTTCGCCCAGAGATTGTGGCGATTGATGAGGCGCTCGCGGGCATTGTATTGCGTGCCATTTTCGCGATCGACGGCAAAGCGGTCGGTCCGGAAATAGCCGAAGCGCGAAAACACCGACGTCGTCAATTGGACGCAGTCGTCAGGGCTGTGGCGGTTGGGGTCACAGGTCGGATTGTTGTTCGGCGTGATGGCCACCAGATCGCTGCCCTGCTCGGCATCGCAACGCACGAGGGCATCGCGGCAGGTGTCGAGATCGTCGCCGAACTGCCGATCGGTATTGCACAGGCGCACACCATAGGTTTCGTCCTTCACCTTCATGGTGGCGCTGCCATCGCGGTCCATCTCAGCAGGCGTGCACAGGCGCTCGATGGCGGCTTCGCCAGCATCGACCAGGGCGTTTGACGTCGACGTCAGCACGGCATCGCCGGTTTGAGCCAACACCAAAGTACCGGTCTGTTGCGGAACGTAGTCGGGGTAGTCGAAGGCCTGGTAGTCGTTGTCCTGGGGCACGCGCTTGAAGGAGAACTTCACCTTCACCTGAGACCCGTTACAGGGGGAGAGGCCGTCAAGGTAGTAACAGACGTAGGGGTCGGCAGCGAGGCTGCCGTCGATGGTGGCCTCAATGGTGTCGCCCTCGCTGATGACGCGGTCGCCCACCAACTGGTCACCGATCCGCACCTTCCAGGGGTAGTTTGGGATTTGGTTCGAGTTGCGGTTGATGCCGATCTTGTTGCCGGTGAAAGACTGCTCGGCGATATCGTAGGTGTCGGCAGCCTGATTGGACCAATCAACCCGGATGTATTGTCGCTCCCACCAGGGGCGGTCGTAATCGTTTTCCTCGATCACGTTGCTCTCGACGCCGTTGAGGGCGTTGTACTGCCGACGAACGTCGAAATGCTTTTGGATGGGGAAAGCGATGATGACGTTCTGCTCGCCCGGATTGGACGGATCGGAGCCCGGCACCTTCTCGTAGGAGCGATAGCCGATCAAACGGCTCTCAGTGATCTCCCACTTGATGCGCTCGAGCGAACCCTCGGCACCAACAAAGGTGTTGAAGGTGTTGAATTGCTTGTCGACGACGACGCCGCGGGCGTACCACTCGCCGCTGAATACGCTCTTGTCGACGACGTTGGGGGCCACTCGATTGATGTCGATGGCCTCGCCGCACGCAGTCCCAAGGACTGCGAGGGCGAGCAGGCTGATGAGTGAAGTGGTCTTCATGATGGCTCCAGAAAGGATGTGACGATGTGTGATGTGCATGGTCATTCCCCTCAGAATTCCGTGACGATGTGGTTGATGGTGCGCAAGTCGTTGACGTAGTCCGTCAACTCATCCAGCGACTCACGAGCCCCGTCGCGACGATTGATGAGATCCTGCTCGGAGCAGGACACCGACAAGTTCGCGGGGCCGCCGAGGCTCGGATGCTTCCGCACGGTGGCCACCTCGCCTGGCATCACCTGGGCGAACTCTTCGGTGCAGTTGGTCACCAGGCTGTCGTCCTGGGGGTCACGGGTATACCCGACATTGCTGATGCAGGCGCAGTAGCCGTCGGTGATGGTGTCGCCGTCCTGCAGCTGCTGCGCGCAGACATCGAGGCGTTCAAAGCGCTCCTTCAACAGGTTCATGCGCTTGATGAGCTCAAATCCCATCGGGAACGAGCCAACCTTCAGCGAGGAGAACGTCATGCCCGTCCGGGGATGCGTGAAGGACAACACGGACTTGCAGGCCGGTGGATTGGTCAGGTCGTCGTATTGGTCGAAGGGCTCGGCGGGGTCATCGCTGAGGGTGCAGCCGGCGTCGAGATCGGCCTGAGCGGCGATATCGAAGGCACTCAGATCGTCCTGACCACCGTCAACCACGATGCGCATCGACTTGCCCAGGTTGACCTGGTCGTCGTAGGGCGAATCGAGGAAGATGTTGCCCAGCAAGTAGGCGTAGTAGTTCAGGTTGAAGGCAATCTGCGGCAACACCTTGGTCATGGTGGAGGTGTCGGGATTGGTGCCCTCGAGATCGATCAGGTCGGGACGGATATAGGTGCCGTCGTCGTCCATGAAGCCACCGAGGGCAATGTCGTCCTGGGTCACCAGGCTGCCGAAGATCTTGGTGACTTCTTCAGGGAATACCCGGTACCAGCCAACATCGAACTGGCGGAAATCGTTGTTCCCATCAACGCGGGGGAACCAGGCGCGGTTGTCGGCGAGTTGGATGAGCGCGGCCTGTTTGGTCCAGTAATGGCCGACATAGCGGATGTAGAAGTCGACGTAGTCGTCGGTGAAGCCCAGGAAGAAGGGCCGGCCTTCGCCGAGGGGAACGTTGCCGGCATTATAGCCTGCCTTCTCGGCAGCCATGGTCGTGCCGATGTCGGTGGTGTCGTTGACC
>CAJBHN010000519.1 GCA_903952805.1 uncultured Myxococcales bacterium
TCCATGACACGGCGCTGCGGCTCTGCCGTCGGCTGCACAAGACCTGGCCCCGGCTGGCCGTCGACAGCGCCGCCATCGCCTTTGGCGCCGCCACCCATGACATCGGCAAGGCCCGCATCCCCGCCGAGTTGTCGGCACCGGGCACGCTGCACGAAGCCGAGGGGGAGCGGCTGCTGCTGGACCACGGCATCGACCCGGCCCTGGCCCGCTTCGCCCGCACCCACGGGGCCTGGGCAGAGGCCACAGACATGCCCCTGGAGGACCTGCTGGTCGTGCTGGCCGATACGGCCTGGAAGGCCAAACGGAGCAAGGCCCTCGACGATGCATTGGCGGGCGCGGTCGCTGGGGCCACCGGCAACGCCCCCTGGGATGCGTTCATGAAGCTCGACGCCATCATCGACGTCATCGCCGCCACCGCCGACGACCGGTTGGCCTGGCAGGGTCGATTCACAGTGCACTGAAAAGCAGCACGTCCCACCTGTGCGTACATACGAAATGCCTTTCACATCGGACAGACACAGTGTCTCCTTGTCCAGGTTTTGGTACCCGTGGTACCCGTGTGCGGTGGGACACACTATCCGAGCCGAATTTTCCATCCTCAAAAACAGCTGGACCACCGGGGCCCTGCCACCGTTGGACTCGCCACGCACCCTGGTGCTGGCGTTTGGCTCGCCGTCGCTCATGGACAACCCGCAGCCTCTGCTGGCGCTGCGCGAGCACTTTCCGATGTCCCATGTTCTCGGCTGCTCGACAGCGGGTGAAATCAACGGGACCAGCGTCAAGGACGACACCTTGTCGGTGGCGGTCACGCGCTTTGACGCGACCGACCTGGTCACCGAGGTGGTGCGCGTCGACGACGCCTCCCAGTCCCACGCCGCGGGTTCAGAGCTGGGGGCGAGGCTGGCGAAGAAGCCTGGCCTGCGCGCGGTCTTCGTGTTGTCCGAGGGCTTGAAGGTCAACGGCAGCGAATTGATTCGCGGCTGCAACGCCGCCGTGGGCGGCGACGTCATCGTCACCGGCGGACTGTCGGGCGATGGCGCTCGCTTCCAACGCACCTGGGTCACGGTCAACGGCGCGATCGGATCGGGGCTCGTCGCGGCCGTCGGCTTCTACGGTGACCACATTGTCGTCACCCATGGCAGCCGCGGTGGCTGGGACCAGTTTGGCCCCGAACGGCTGATCACCAGGTCGACGGGCAACGTCATCCATGAGATCGACCATCAACCCGCCCTGCTTTTGTACAAGAAATACCTGGGCGACAAGGCGAAGGACCTCCCGGGCTCCGGGCTGCTGTTCCCGCTGGAAATGCGTCGTGACGAGCAGGACGAACAGCCTCTCGTGCGAACCTTGCTGGCCGTCGATGAAGCCGCCCAGTCGCTGACCTTTGCGGGTGACACGCCCCAGGGGCATCGCGTTCGTCTGATGAAGGCGAACTTTGACAGGCTCGTTGACGGCGCCGCCACCGCCGCCACCGCTGCAGCACCACCGCTGACGGTCAACGACGGAGGCTGCCTCGCGGTGGCCGTCTCCTGCGTTGGTCGCCGGTTGGTGTTGGGCGCGCGAATCGAAGAAGAAGTCGAGGCGACCCAGGGCGCTCTGCCCAAAGGCACCGAAATCGTCGGCTTCTACAGCTACGGTGAGCTGTCGCCGTTTGTCGCGGGCGAACCGTGCGAGTTGCACAACCAGACCATGACGGTGACGACGTTTTCGGAGTCCAAGACGCCGCTGCCACGCGGCGAGCCGATGGAAGTGGAATTCCAGAGCACGACGACCGCCAATGGATGGCCGGCCGACGCTGGCGCGGGGCAGCTGCAGACGTTCGAGTATGCGTTGAAGGACAAGACGTGGAGCGTGCCGACGCTGCCGGCGCTGGACTCGCCGCGAACGCTGGTGGTCGCCTTCGGCGCGACCGCCTTCCTCGACGACCAAACAGCGCTCAAGGAGCTTCGCTCGGCGTATCCATCGTCGCACGTCGTCGCGTGTTCGACCTCGGGCGAAATCGCCGGCACGACGGTCAAGGACGACACGCTGTCGGTGGCGGCCTTCCGCTTTGAACACACGACGCTGCGGACCGAAGTGGCCCAGGTCAACGACGCATCGCAATCGAGCACGGCTGGCAAAATGCTGGGCGCCAAGCTGGCGCAAACGCCGGGGCTGCGGGCGGTGTTTGTGTTGTCCGAGGGTTTGAAGGTCAATGGAAGTGAACTGGTTCGCGGCATCAATGATGCTGTTGGACCCCATGTCATCGTGACCGGTGGCCTGTCGGGCGACGGTCCCCGCTTCCAGCGGACCTGGGTCAGCGTCAACGGCCACACCGGCTCGGGCTTGATCGCCGCCGTCGGCTTGTACGGTGACCATATCCAGATCAGCCACGGCAGCCGCGGCGGCTGGGACGAATTCGGTCCCGAGCGGCTCGTGACAAGGTCCGTCGGCAACGTCATCTACGAAATCGACAACGAACCCGCGCTTTCGCTGTACAA
>CAJBHN010000520.1 GCA_903952805.1 uncultured Myxococcales bacterium
CAGACCCTCCAAGGAGCACAGTTGGGAGGGGGCCCCACGCCGGCTCCGCCGAAGTGGGGGAGGGTCTGCATCAGACCCTCCAAGAAGCACAGTTGGGAGGGGGCCCCACGCCGGCTCCGCCGAAGTGGGGGAGGGTCTGCATCAGACCCTCCAAAGAATCAGCGGGTCTGCATCAGACCCTCCAAAGAATCAGTGGCCGGCCAGGAAGCGCTCCGCGTCGATGGCCGCCATGCAGCCGGAGCCGGCGGCGGTGATGGCCTGGCGATAGATGCTGTCCTGCACGTCGCCACAGGCAAAGACGCCGGGGACCTGGGTCTTGGATGACTGGCCCTGGGTCACGAGGTAGCCGTTGTCGGCGGTCTCGAGTTGGCCCTTGAACAACGACACGTTGGGCTGGTGACCGATGGCCACGAACAGGCCGCCGGCCTTGATGATTTTTTCTTCGCCGGTGACGGCGTGCTTCACCTTCACCCCCACGAGCCAATCCTTCTCGAACATGCCGACCTTCTTGCGCTCGGTGATGATTTCGATGGGGATCTGGCTGGTCTGCATCTCAATCTTGGGATTCTCCCGCACGCGGTCGACCATGATCTTGCTGGCGCGGAATTCCTCGCGCCGATGCACCAGGATGACCTTGGACGCAAAGCGCGTCAGAAAGCTGGCCTCTTCCATCGCGGTGTCGCCGCCGCCGACGACGATGAGCTCCTCGCCCTTGTAGAAGGCGCCGTCACACGTCGCGCAGGCAGAAACGCCGGAGCCGGCGTTCATCAACTCCATCTCGCGGGGCAGGCCCAGCAGCTTCGCCGTCGCGCCGGTGGCGATGATGAGGGAAGCGGTGGTGATGGTCTCGCCACCTTCAGTGACGATGACGAAGGGGCGCTTGCTCAAGTCGACGGTGGCGATGTTTTCCTGGCGCACCGCGGTGCCAAAGCGTTCGGCCTGCTCCTTGAACTTGGCCATCATCTCGGGGCCCTTGATGCCGTGGGGGAAGCCCGGGAAGTTCTCGACCTCGCTGGTCCACATGAGCTGGCCGCCCGGCACGTTGGGGGAGGCGCCCTCAAAGACGACAGGGGAGAGGTTGGCCCGGGCGGTGTAGAGGGCCGCGGTCCAGCCCGCGGGGCCCGAACCGATGATCACCACTTGATGCTGCGCTGTCGTCGTCATGAAGAACTCCGGGGAAGGGAAACGGGGGATACGGAACCACATCGCAGCGCTGACGTCGACGGCCAACGGCGGATATGCACTTGGATGTTCACAACGGCGCTCGGTTGCTCAGATCGGGAGCCGGACGCCGGGACGGCGGCAACAAATGCACCAGCAGCGCCAGGGCGGCGGCGGCGGCGGGGCGGCTGCCGACGTCGACCGCGATGGCCTCCCGCGGGGCGCCGGGCGCTTCGGCATCGAGGCGGGCCAACAGCGACGCGGCGTCGGTCTCAGACAGGTCGTCGGCCCGATGCGACATCAGGCGGGCCCGCCGCACGCCAATATCACCCGTCAGGTGGAAGGCCTTGACCCGCGCTCCCAACAAGCTCTCGGCGTAGAGGCCTTCGACGACGAGGCCTTCGCCGACATAGCGGCGCTCCAGCTCGTCTTTCAGGGCCTGACGAACGCTCTCGTCGTCCAACAAGGTGCCGGCGCGCACCGTCAGCTCGGCGTCGGGCTCACGCAGCTGGGCGGTGATGTCTTCACCGTCGAGGCTGACCCGATAAAATGGCGACTCCGTCAGCGGCTCGGTGGCAAAACCCCGCTCAAACAAAGCCTTCACCAGCGCCCGCGGCGACAGCTCCCGGCTGGGGCCGGGCAGGCCGCTGGTCGTGACCGGGACGTCGCCGGTAGCCACGACCGGGAGCTCCCGCTGCACCCGGTGCTGGCGTTCGCGTCGTTCGACGATGGCGAGGGCTCGGGACAACGCGCCAGTGCCAAAGAAACGATG
>CAJBHN010000521.1 GCA_903952805.1 uncultured Myxococcales bacterium
CGTTGCCGGGCTTGTTCGCCGTCGCTCCGCTGCAGATTGCCGAGGCTGCTTGGCTATTTGCCCTCGGGTTGCCGACAGACCACCACCAGAAGCTGGCTGCTGACGTCGAAGCCGTCACCGCTGATCAGGCCAAGGCCGCTGTCGATCGGGCCATCGTCAAGGACGACATGGTCGTCGTTTTGATCGGTGATCGCGCCACCATTGAGGCCGGCCTGGTTGGCAAGAACCTCGGCGAGGTCGTCTTCGTCGGCCGCGACGGCCAGCCCGCCAAGTGAAGATTCAGGCCATGCTTGCTGGCCAGCGGGTCAGGTGGGTGCTGCTCCGCCGTCGCTTGCGGGCGGAGGCGGCGCGAGACACATCCAGGGCAATCGGGTTGTCCGTTGTGGGTGTTGGCTTCGGCGCCATCATCTTTGGCGTGTCCTTCTTTGGCGGCTGGTTCGCTGTGCATAAGGGGGCCCCTGAGCTGGTCATGACGGGGACCGTGGCTGGCTTGACCGGTGTTGCTGCAGCCTTGGTCTTTTCATCGCTGGGTCACGCGGCGCAGGCCTTCTTCTCTGCCAAGGATCTTTGGCTGTGGGAGTCTGCTCCAACCGGGGCGGCTGCCCGTTTCGTCGATCGTTTGACCGAGACAGCCTTGGCCGCCCTGCCACCGACGTTGGCGCTGGGGACCTTGGGCATTGCCGGTCTGCAGTTGGGGGCAGGAGGGGGGCCTTGGGCCGCCATTCGAGGGGTTCTCGCGGTGTGGTTGGTGGCGCCCGTCCCGGTTTCCGTGGGGGTACTGCTGGCCCATGTTGGGGGAGCGGTTTTGCCCGCTGGACGCCTGCGGCGCTTGAGCCTGGTCTTGTTGGGGTGTTTGCTGACAGTGGCATTGGTCTGGTTTCGCGGCTTGCGGGTGGAACGGATGCTCACGGAACGAGGTGCCGCCGAACTGCTCGGCGTCGCTCGCGATGTGGGCGTTTTCGGGCCTTCGTTGCTGCCACCCCGACAACTCGCGGCTTTTGTCGTCGACGGCGAACTGTTTGGCCTGGCAATGGGCACTGCGGGCGTTGTGGTCGCCATTGCGGTCGCTTTCTTGGGGCATGTCACGCTCTACCACCGCGCCCGCAAGCTCGCGGTCGATGAATCGCCCACGGGGGTGCTGCGGGGCTCTTGGGGGGCTCGCCTGCTCGACATTGTGGTGAGGCCGGTGTCCCCTGCCATCCGGGGGCTGGTGCAGAAAGATCTGCTCGTGTTTGTGCGGGACCCGGGGCAGTGGGGCCAGGTGATCCTGCTGGGCGGTGTGGGCGTCCTGTACGTCGTCAACACCAGCGCCCTCGGCGAAGGGTTGCGTCAGTTGGGGGATGGCGGCCGGGCGATGATGACTGCCATGCATATCGGGATCGTCGCCTTCATCGCCGGCGGTTTGTCGGCGCGATTCGCGTTTCCACAGGTGGGCTTGGAAG
The DNA here is from genome assembly GCA_903952805.1 of uncultured Myxococcales bacterium. GTDB lineage: Bacteria > Myxococcota > UBA727 > UBA727 > VGSZ01 > VGSZ01. The sequence goes on from CAJBHN010000521.1 coordinate 1,443, forward strand.
GGCCGGCCATTTGGCTCATCGACGGCGCACCTGTTTCTGCGGCTCAGTTGCTGCGAGCCAAGTGGCTCTCGGCCTTACCGGTGGCAGCATTGTTTCCCGCCGCACTTGGCTTTGTCGGCAGCGTCGTCTTGGACTTCGACGCTGTCACCGTCGCTTGGACGTCGGTCCTGATTGCCTGGTGTGCCGTGTGCTTTGCTGGCCTCGCCGTTGCGCGTGGCGCCCACCAGCCCATGTTTGACGCCGCCAGCCTGTCGGAGTTGGCCATGGGGCCCGGTGCCATCTCGACCATCATCCTCGCCACCGTCCTGGCAGGGGCGGCCAGTGTGGCTGGTCTGGCCGTCGAAGTCCTCCGCGCGGGAGTCGGTCGTGGCTACCTGTCCGGCAGTGCCGCTGTCGGAGCCGCCTTCGTGATCATGGTCATGCCCCTGGGGCTGATGTCGGTTTTGGTGCGCAAGGCGATGCACGATGCTGTGCGTGGGCTCCACCAGCGCCATGTCGATGGCGGAAAGGCCGCGGTGGGGCTCGCCAGCCGGGGCAACACGCTCGACTGAACCACGTCCTCAGGTTAGCACCCATTATGTCCAAACAACGTGTTGTTGCCCTCATCACGAGCCACC
>CAJBHN010000522.1 GCA_903952805.1 uncultured Myxococcales bacterium
CAGCAGCACGTCTTTGAGGGTGTCGCAGCGCTCGACGATCTTCGGCTTGCCGGCCTCACGCCACGCAGACATGGCCCGCGCCAATTCCCAATCATCGTTGAAGCCGCCGGTGCTGCGAAACAAGTCGATGGCATCGTCGTCGTCGACGCCGCTGACTTCCTTGACGATGGCAGTGAAACTCCGGCGGGTATCGATCAGGGTGCCGTCGACGTCGAAGGCCAGCAGGACACGGGACATGGCGCACGCTCCATTACAGACGACGTTTTTGATCTTCTTTGGCTGGCGCCACAGAAATGACCGTCACATGTGGCTGTTTTTGGGCACCATGACGGCGCCACCCACCTCGCCACGCGCGATTCGGAGCAGGCGAGCAAAGCCATCGGCATGGGCAATGCGGTACTTCTCCTTGGTCTGCAGTGCCTCGGCGGTCTCCTCGTACCGGGTGCGTTCCCGCTGGACCTCGTCGACGGTGGGCAGCAGCGACCCACGGCCGCGCAGCTCGCGAAACACGAAGGGACTGTTGATGGCGGCGCGAGCGATGAGAAAGCCGTCGCAACCGGACTGCTGGCGCAGCCGTTCGGCATCGGCACGGCAGGTGACGTCGCCATTGCCGATGACGGGGATGGAGCTGACCCGTTTGGCGGCGCCGATGGCGCTCCACACCGCGGGGTCGCGGCTGCGCATACCGGCGTGGCGGGCGTGAATGGTGATGAAGTCAAGGCCGACGCCAGAGGCGGCTTCGACGATGGGCAGAAAGACCTGATGCTCGGCCTCCCTGGCATTCATGCCAAGCCGAAGCTTGCAGCTCACAGCCTTGACGGGCAGCGTCGTCGTCGTCTTCCACGTCGCCAGCGCCTGCAGGATCGACTGCATGCGCCCTCGGCGTTTGAGCATGGCGGGCCCGGCGCCGATTTGAACGATGTCTTTGGAGGGACAACCGAAGTTCAGATCGACGGCGCAGATATTCTTGAAGTGCGGATGGGTCGTGGCCGCCAAGTCCTCGATGACGCCGAGGGCGTCGAGCAACTCGTTGGGCGCCGTCGTCAGCAGCTGGATGCCCGTGGGCACATCGGCGTCGAAGGTGTCGACGAGGTCGAGGGTGCTCTTGTTGCGCTTGGCGAGGCCACGAGCGCGAATCATCTCAGTCCAGGTCAGCCCGGCCCCCTGCTCAAAGCACAGGCGACGAAAGCCGGCGTCACTCACCCCCTCGAGGGGAGCGAGGAGAAACGGCGACTGCAAGGTCAGCCCGCCCAGCTGCAGGGTGGCGGGAATGCCGGTCGGTGTCGTCGTCGTCGTCGGTGTCGTCATCGGTGTCGTCGTCGGTGTCGTCGTCATGGGGGGTCCCGGCTGATGGCGGCGACGGTGGCGTCGACGGCTGTGATGTAGTCCCCTGGGGCGAGCAGGACCTGCAGGCCCCGTTGGCCAGCGGACACGCTGACGGTGTCGTGCAGGGGCATGAGGTCGTCGACGAAGACTGGCAAGGCCTTCTTTGCGGCCAGGGCCGTGACGCCGCCACGGATGTAGCCGGTCAGCCCCGGCAACTCCTTGACCGCGACGGGCTCGACGCTTTTTTCGGCAGCCACCCTGGCCAGGGCCTTGAGGTTGAGGGCGCGGTCGGCGGCGACGATGGCGAAGAGCAAGGCCCCGCTGTGACCGCGCAGGCACAGGGTCTTGTAGACCTGCTCCGCAGGGAGCCCGACCTTGGCAGCAACGCTGGTCGCGGCGAGGTCGTCTTCATCGACGTCATAGGAACGCAACTCGTAGCTGATGCCGAGGGCATCAAGCTGACGGCAGGCGTTGGTCTTTGGGAGGTCGGGCATCTTCACGGTTCGTCACGGTTCGGCACGCTGCGCGGCGATGCATGCTGCTGCATCAGGCGTCGTCGTCGCGCCGTCAGTGCATCACGTAGCGGCGCGGATTGACCGGCACGCCATTGAGCCGGACCTCGTAATGCAGGTGCGGACCGGTGGAGCGACCGGTGTTGCCGAGGTTGGCAATGTGCTGGCCGCGCGTGACCTTGTCGCCGGTCTTGACAATGAAGCGCTCAAGGTGGCCAAACAGCGTGGTGATGTCGCGTCCGTGGTCGACGACGACACAGTTGCCGTATTCGCTCTTTTCGCCGGCGAAGATGACGATGCCGTCGCCGGGGGCGAAGATTTCGGTCCCGACGACGTTGGCGATGTCGAGGCCCGAGTGGACCGAGAACGAGCCGGTGAAGGGGTCTTCGCGGGCTCCAAAACCCGACGTCAACAGTCCGCGGGCTGGCGCAATCGACGGCGTCGATTTCAGCAGGACTTCCCGCTCACTGAAGTGATCAACCAGGTCGGCCAGCGACGACAGTTGACGTTGGGCCTCGCTGCTGAGGCCGGCGAGGCGACTGTCAAGCAAGGCATCGCGCAGCTGGGCCACGGCTGGATCGTCGCCTTCAAGGGGAACGGCGAAGGCCGAAAAGTCCGTCCGATTGGTGCCGCCGGAGGCGGGCTTGAGGCCCCCCATCGACAGACCGCGCTCCGCGTCGCTGAGATCCGTCAGGGCTCGCAGTTTCTCGTCGAAGCCCCGCAAGTCGGCCAGGCGGCCATCGACCTCCTCGACCTTGTTGGTGACGATGGTGAGGCGCTCCTGGAGGCGCGCGTTTTCGGCACGCAGGGAGCGAGCCTCAAAGACCTGATCGACGACGTAGGTGTAATGCACGACGAACGCCAGCAACGTGCCGCACAGCATCAGCCCGGCCAGCCCCAAAGCCCAAACGCCCTTCTTGGGGATTTGCAGACGACGAACCTTCGTCTGCACTCCCTCCGGGACAATCATGAGCGTGAAGTGCTTGCCAGCCACGGTGTCTGTCCACTCCGTCATGGAAGGGTCTGTTCGCCACCGGCGGGCGAACAAC
>CAJBHN010000523.1 GCA_903952805.1 uncultured Myxococcales bacterium
AACAAGGCCAGCGTCGACGCCGCGCTGTCATCGTTGCCCAAGCGATCGTTCTACCTCCACAACGTCCACGCGAAGGCGCCCCACGTCTTTCAGACCCGCTTCGCCCTGTCGTACCTGCGCGGTCCCCTGACCCCGACGGAGCTCGTGCGCCTGCGCACCAGCGGCGCGCCGGTGCCTGTGACCTCCGCGCCGGTGGCGAAGCCGGCGCCGAAGTCGCCCACGTCGTCGTTGTCGACAGCGGCATCGAGCGCGTCGTCGCCACCACCCCTGCCAGGCGGGGTGCCCGTGCGCTTCGTCGGCGCTGGCGGCGAGCACCTCCCCTACCTGTGGGCCAAGACGACGGTCCAATACAAGCACGCCAAGAGCGGCGTCGACGTCTGGCAGACCCGCCATCTGCTGGTGCCCTTTGTCGACGACGTCCCCGCCTTCGACACCGTCGCCGAGGCCAGCGACGAGGCGTCGTGGTCTTCGTCAGCGCCATCGTCGTCGTCGTCCTTCGCGCCCCTGCCGCCGCTGGCCGCCCGCGACAAGACCTGGGCCGCCTGGACCAAGAACGTGGCCGCCGCCGTCGTCGCCGACCTGCCCCTCGTGCTGCAGACAAGCCCCGCCACCGGGGTGGTGAGCAAGCCCGGCGAGGCCCGGGGCCCCTTCATCCAGCGGGTGGCCCAACGGGCCCGGGAGCTGCGCGACCTCGAGGTCGAGAAGCTCAAGAAGACCTGGGATGCCAAAATCGTCAAAGCCCAGACCGCCCTCGACCGCGCCGAACAGAAGGCGGCCAGCCTCGACCAGCGCCGCTCGGCCCAGACCATGGGGGCCACCGTCGACGTCGGCATCAGCGTGCTGGGGGCCTTGTTTGGCTCTCGCCGATCGGTGGCGACGGCCGCGGGCAAGGCCGCCAGGAGCGCCAGCCGGCACATGGCCAGCGGCGAGGGCATCGACGCCGCCAACGCCGCCGTCGACGCCGCCCAGGCCGCGCTGACGCAGGTGCAGACCGACGCCGAGGCCGCCTTCGAGGGGGTCCACGAGCGCATCGTCAAGGGCGCCGCCGTCCTCGAAGAGCTGCGGATCCCCGCCAAGAAGGTCGACGTCACCGTAGAGGCCTGCGGCCTGCTGTGGGTGTCTGACAGCGAAGCCCCTCCGCCCTGAGGCGCCCGTGCCCACTGCCGCGCCCGACACCCTGGACTACGACCGCACCGCCCTGGCGGTGCGGGCCTGCTGGCCGTCGTCGTCAACGCCGCCATCAGCGCCGCCGTACCTGCCCCGTAGGCCCGCTCCAATCGGCGCCGCCGTTTGGAATGAATGGAGCCTTGGCGACGCTGGTACGATGGGCCTCGCCCAACCCGGCAAAGGTGGAGTTCACATGGTGCAAGGCGCCCTCGGCATCCAGGGTCAAACCCATTCGTTCTCGACGCGGTGGGTGATGGCGTCGGTGCTCATCTACACGGGCCTTGAGATTGGCATCGCCCTCGGTCTGGCTCCCGCCATCTTCGCGGGGCGGTTGGCCTCGCCGATGCTGCAGATGCGCCTGCAGATGATCATGCACCTCGCCAGCTTCTACGTCGGCGGTGTCGCCGTCGGCGTCATCTCCCCCGGCGTGCGCCTGGTGGAACCAGCCGTTGGTGCCTTCGTCAGCGTCGTCATCGTCTTCATGATGTCGCTGTTCATGCCCCACGCGTTCTTCAACTTCGACCTGACCAAGATTGCCCTCGGCGGCGGCATCGCCTTCGCCCTGGCGTTGATGGGGGCCTTCACCGGCGAGCGCATCATGGGCAACGTCGGCGCCGACGACGCCAGCGCCCGCGGCCGCGTTCGCAACAGCATGTGGGGGGACCACGGCCTGCTGGGCAGCGGCAGCGGTAGCCGGGTGCCGTCGTCGACGTCGCTGTCGTCTGGCTCACGCCGCCGCTGAGACCCGGGTCAGCCCTCGCCCGTGTGGCGGGCGCACAGGTCCCACAGGGCCTCCTTGTCGGCCCGGCTGTGGCGGGTGCCCGGCACCACCTCGGTGCGACGTCGCTGTCGATCCAGCCAGAAGGCGCCGGTGTCGTGTTGCACCGTGGGGCTCGCCGCCAGCCAGACAATGGTGTCGGCGCCGGCGTCGACGTCGCGCAGCCAGGGCTTCATCAGGCGATGGAAGGCGGGCAGGCCGGTGACGACGCCGGGGGTGTCGACCCACCCGGGGTGCATGGCGTTGGAGGTCACGCCGTCGTCTGTGAAGCGCTCGGCGAACAGCTCGCTCAAGATCACCTGGGCCCGCTTCTGCTGGGCGTAGGCTTCGACGCCGTCATAACGACCCTCGAGGGCCTGGCAGCGGCGCAGGTCGAGGTGCTGGCTGTACATGCCCCCCGAGCTCACCCAGACGAGTCGTGAGGGCGCTCCTCGACGCAAACCCGCCCGCAGCCGGTGGCTCAGCAGGTATGGCGACAGCACATGGGTGGCGAAGGTGCGCTCGTGGCCGTCGACGGTGCGTTGGCGCTGGTCGGTCAGCAGGCCGGCGTTGTGCACGACGGCGGCGATGGCCGGGTGGGCTTGTAGCAGGCGGTCGGCCAGGGCGCGGTTGTCGTCGAGGCTGGCGAGGTCGGCGCGCTCGGTCTGCACCCGGGCGTCCTTCACCTGCTTCGCGATGTCGTCGGCGGCCGCGGCCAGCTTGTCGGCGCTGCGCCCCACCAGCACGACGGTGGCCCCCAGGGAGGCCAGGCGCCGCGCCGTCCCCAGGCCAAGCCCCGAGGTGGCGCCGGTGACGACGATGGTGCGGCCGCAGAGGTCAACGTCGAGGTCGCCGGGATCAAAACCCGGCTGTCGCCGCGCAAAGCCCAGGCGGCTGTAGCTGCCGACGACGGTGAGCTCGGCGAGGGAATCGAGAAAGCCTGCCATGGCCAGCGATAGCGACTGCCGCCTCGACTGGCCATGACCGATGCTGGCTCAGGCGTAGAAGACCTTGATGGTCTCGATGATGTCCTTGAGCATCGCCTTGACGCCGTCGTCTTCGGGGTGGCGTACGACGATGTAGCCGTCGCCTTCGTAGCTGTCGCTCTTGGGGGCGCCAACGTCGGGGATCTTCGCTTCGCAGATGTACTTGCCGTAGCGCTGGTAGATCTCGCTGAAGCCGGTGGCGCCGGTGACGCGGCCGCGGCCAAGGCCCCGCAGAAACGCGGTGCCGACGGCGTATTTGCGGACCCAGGGGCCGTCGAAGGCGCCGTCGATGAGGGAGCGGCACCAGGCCCGGTAGATGTCCTGCTCGTGGCAGTAGCCGTTCATGATGCTGATGTTGGCGCCGGCGGGACGCTGGGCAATTTCGCCGATGGCGAGGGAGCCGTCTTTGCGCTGGAACCACTCCATATGGGTCATGCCGGCGTCGAGGCCGAGGGCCTTGATGGCGGCGAAGCCCATGGCGCGGGCGCCGTCATACTCCTTGCCCGAGATGTCGCGGGGCAGCATGCAGCACCACTGGATCCACGGGTTTTCGACGGCGTCGAGGCAGGTAGGCGTGTAGTGCGAAATCGAGTGGACCTGGGGCACGCCACCAACGGTGATGGTCTCGAAGCTGAACTCGCGGCCCTGCAGGAATTCCTCGCCGAGGATCGGGTTGTGCGGCGACACGCCGAGGCCCTCGATGATGTTGGCGAGCTCGTCCATGCTCTTGGCGCGGAAGGTCGACTTGGCGCCGACGCCGGCCGGGGGCTTGACGACGAGGGGAAAGCCGACCTCGTCCGCAAAGGAGCGGGCATCGGCGATGGAACGGATGGTGCGGTTGCGGGCCACGGGCAGGCCGGCTTCCGTCAGCCGCTGCTTCATCCGGAACTTGTCGCGAAAGAGATCGGCCACCTCGGGGTTGGTGCCGGGGACGCCGAAGGCCTCGCGGGCCTGGGCGATCTGCAGCTGCAGGTGCTCCAGGACGCCAATGATGCGGAAGGGCTGCCCATGGCGTCGCTTCAGCTCCTGGATGGCGGCGATCATCTGCGGGCCAGACATGGGGTCTTCAACCTGCACCTTGTCGGCAAAGAGCCGGGCGTCCTTGCCCTTGGCGGGGGTGTGCACCACGCCGAGGAGGTTGACGTCCTTGAGGGTTTTGGCCGCCCGCGCAAAGCGCATGGTGACGTCGGTGGGAAAGGGGGCGATGAAGATGACGTTGCGGCTCATGGGGCAGACGATGGGAAGCTGGCTCGCCGACGTCAACCTGTCCCCGTTGCGCTCGGCTCCGTTTGTCACGTGCGACCCGCTGTCACCGCGTTGTCACGATCGGCCGTGTCTCAGAGAGGTCGACGAGGGATGGCACCGTTGCCTCGGCGGCACGCGGGCACTAACCACACGCCATGCGTGTCGTCTTTTTCGCTCCCACCTACCCCGTCGAAATGGTGCAGTTCACCCGTGGCCTGGCTGAGGTTGGCGCCGAGGTCTACGGCGTCGCCGACGCACCCAAAGAGTCGCTGCCCAAGGGCCTGCGGGACTCCATGCATGGTTACCTGCAGGTGCCGCGCATCATGGACGAAGACGACGTCATGAACCGGGTCAGCACCTGGCTCAAGGGCAAGAGCATCGACCGCGTGCTGGCGAATTGGGAGCCCCTGACCATCATGGCCGCCCGCCTGCGCGAGCGCTGGGGCCTGCCGGGCATGAGCGTCGACACGGTGACGGCGTTTCGCGACAAGCAAATCATGAAAGAGAGGGTCAAGGCAGCCGGCCTGCGCGTGCCTCGCTCCATGCGGGTCCGCACCGAGGCCGAGATTCGCGCCGCCGCCGAGGAGATAGGCTACCCCTTGTGCTTGAAGCCCATCGCCGGCGCCGGCTCCGCCGACACCCACAAGGTGCGCGATGCCGCCGAACTCAGCGCCGTCATCAAGCTGATGCGGCACGTCGAAGAAGCGAGCTGCGAGGAGTTCATCGAGGGCGAAGAGTTCACCTTCGACACGCTGAGCGTCCGCGGCGTCCCCGTGTACGAAAACATCGCCCAATACCTGCCCAAGCCCATCGAGATGCGGTCCCAGGAATGGATCAGCCCCGTCATCATCACGGTGAAGGACATGTACCAGCCCCGCCTGCAGCCCGGCGTCACCCTGGGCCGCAACGTCTTGAAGGCGTTGAACATGGGCGAGGGCTACACCCACATGGAGTGGTTTCTGACCCCCAAGGGCGAGGCCGTCTTCGGCGAAATCGGCTGCCGTGCCCCCGGCGGCCACCTCGTCGACCAGATGAATTACACGTCGGACATCGACCTGTTTCGCGAGTGGGCCCGCGTCGCCTGCTACGGCGCGTTCGAGGCCAGGGCGCCCCGCAAGCACAACTGCGGCATCATCTTCAAACGGGCCATCGGGCAGGGCCGCATCACGGCGATTCACGGCCTCAACCATTGGAAGCAGATGGCGGGCCCGGCCTTTGTCGACGAGCAGTTGCTGCGCCCCGGCAGCCGCCGCCGCGACTGGATGCAGACCCTCGTCTCCGACGGCTTCGTCGTCTGCCGTCACCCCGATTGGAACGAGGCCTATCGCCTGAGCATGGCGGCGGCGACCGACATCACCATGTACGCCGGCTGAGGGCCGAGGAGCCCTTCGCTGGGCACGCCTCCTTGACCAAGATGGTTCACTGGTAAAGTATCCTTTCCCAGTGCGCCGGCCTGGGCACGCTCGCTTTCCCAGCGGATGAGCCTGGTCAATTCGACCACGAAGTGGTCGAATAGTCCTGATTATTCAGCTCTTTGGCGCTGCGCCCGAGAGCTGAATTGGGCGTTCCTCGTGAAGGACCCATGCCGAGACGACACACACGCCGATATGAGCGGAGCACCATCGGAGGCGAGGAGGTCGCCGCCTTCGTCCCCGCCTCGCTGCCGCCGTCGGATCCGCCCGTCCTCCTCGACGGTCCGCTGGCAGCGCGACTCCGCGCCGCTGAGCTGGCGCTCGTTCGCCTCGAGCTCGCAGGGGAAATGGTCCCTTCACTTGATTGGTTCATCTACGCGTTCGTCCGCAAAGAGGCCGTCGTCTCGTCGCAGATTGAAGGAACGCAGGCGACCCTGGTGGACCTGCTGACGTTCGAGGCCCAGGCCGACACAGAGACGGACAAAGCGCCCAACGCCGACGTCGAGGAGGTGTGCAACCATCTGGATGCACTCGCCTGGTCGCGCAGCCAGCTCGCCGACCCCCAGGGTCTCCCGCTGTCGATGCGTTTGCTGGGCGAGACCCACCGTCGGCTCATGCGCGGTGTCCGCGGCGACGACAAGCTGCCTGGCGAGGTGCGGCGGAGCCAAAACTGGATTGGCGGCAGCCGCCCTGGCAACGCCGCCTACGTGCCGCCACCGCCGCACGTGCTGAGCGACGTGCTTGGCGCTTTCGAGAAGTACATCCATGCCGACGACTCGCTGCCGCCGCTTGTACGTGCGGGGCTCCTGCATGTGCAGTTTGAGACCATCCATCCGTATCTCGACGGCAACGGCCGCATCGGACGCTTGCTCGTGACGTTGCTGCTCGAACATTGGCATCTGCTGACGAAGCCACTGATGTATCTGAGCCTGTTCTTCAAGCGTCATCGCGACGAGTATTACCGGCGGCTGAACGCTGTGCGCGTTGATGGCGATTGGGAGGGATGGCTCGACTTTTTCCTCGACGGTGTCGCAACGATGGCCGACGAAGCCGTCGCTTCCGCGCGTGAACTCTTTGCGCTCGTCGCCGTGGACCGGGAGCGCGTGCTGGCCCATGGCGGTGTGTCCCTTTTCGCCGTGCGGCTTTTTGAGCTGTTGCCACGGCACCCGATAGTGACCGTTGCTTCGGTCATGGCACTTGTCGAGACGACCAAGCCCACCGCTGGTCGGGCCATTGAGCTGCTCGTAGCCGCAGGCGTCCTCGCGGAAACCACGGGCAAGAAGCGCGACAGGTCGTATGTGTATCGCGGTTACCTTGACCGCCTGCGCGTCGGGACCGAACTCGAGGGCGCTCTGCACCGCTGATGGTCGAAACGGGGCCGGCGGTGGCGCGCTCGCCGTCGACGATGTTACGACGTCACCCACGAGGTGCGTCATGTTGGACCTGCTGGAGACTGCCCTGAGCAAGGCGAGCGGACCGTGGCTTGAGCTGCGCCTGCACGACCGTCGCACCCGCAGCATCTCCGTCGACAACGGCCGGACCGAGAGCGCCCGCACCGTGCGCCATTGCGGCGTCGGCGTCCGCGCCTTCGTCGATGGCGCCTGGGGTTTTGCCAGCACCAGTTTGCTGACGGTCGCCGCCATCGAGAGGGCCATCGCCGCCGCCACCGCTGCTGCCAAGGCCGCCAGCGTCGCCAAGCATCGGGTGGGGCAGAAGGGGGCACATACCCCCGCCGACGTCAGCTGGCGCTCGGGCTTGTTCATGACGCCGTCGACCGAGCCCCTGTCGAGCCGCACGCTGCAAGACAAGATCGACCTCGTCATGCGGACCGAAGCCCTGGTGCGCGCCGCCGGCAACGCCATCACCAGCGCCAGCTGCAGCTACAGCGAGCTCGTCGACGAGAAATTCATCGTCACCTCCGACGGCGCCCGCGTTCACTTGCGCGACGACAAGCCCGAATTGCGGGTCAACGCCGTCGCCGGCCGTGACGGCGACCTGCAGAGCTGCACCGAGGCCTCGGGCAAGACCGGCGGCTTTGGCGAGCTGTTCGCGCGACGCACCCCGGAGCAGCTGGCCGAGAGGGCCGCCAAGATGGCGACCGACCTGTTGCGCGCCCCGTTTGTCGACGGCGGCAAGAAGCAGGTCATCCTCGCTCCCGACGTCGTCGGTCTGCTGGTGCATGAGGCCATCGGCCACACCGTCGAGGCCGACTTCGTCCTCGCCGGCAGCGCTGCCGCCGGCAAGATCGGCAAGCAGGTCGCCAGTGACCTCGTCACGTTATGCGACTCGGGCGACTCCGAGTACGAGGGCGGCGCCGGTGGCATCGTCATGATTGACGACGAGGGCGTGCCCTCCCGCAAGGTCACCATCATCGAGCGGGGCATCCTGCGCAGCTATCTGCACAACCGCGAGACCGCCAAGCACTTCGGCGTCGAACCCACCGGCAACGCCCGCGCCTTCGAATACGACAACGAGCCCATCATCCGGATGCGCAACACCTACATCGAGCCCGGTTCGTCGTCGCTGGCGGCGATGGTCGACGGCGTCAAAGACGGCTGGTTGTTGGCGGGCGCGAAAAACGGTCAGGCCGACGCCAATGCCGAGTTCATGTTCGTCGTCGGCGAGGCCTACCCGATCAAGAACGGCAAGCTCGGTCCCCTGCACCGGGGCACCACCATCACCGGCGACGCCTTCGAGGTGTTGTCGTCGGTGGACGCCGTCGGCGACGCGTTTTCGTGGGATCTCGGCTCGGGCTATTGCGGCAAGGGCCAGCCCGCCAAGGTCGACGCCGGCGGCCCCCACCTGCGCTGCGTCGCCACCCTCGCCGGCGGCGGCTGATACCGGACTGTGGTCCACATTCGAGGTGGCCCGAGCGAAGTGGGCCACATTCTGCACCCCCTCGCCCTTCAGGGAGAGGGGTCGGCGCGAAGCGCCGGGGGTGAGGTGCACGTAGGGAGCGGGCGCTGCGAAGCAGGGGTGAAGGCGCTCCCCGCCGTGTTGCCTTCCTCGACGGGTGCAGCAGGATTGGCCGTCGGCGTCACTCGACGTCAGCCGAAGCCGAATTCCCCGACCGACCGAGGTGGCCGTGTTCCTGAAGTCCCGCTGGTACTCCCAACGCGTCAACAGCCCTGTGACCCTCGCCCGCTGGGGCACCGTCGGTCAGCCGGTGTTGATCCTTCCCACGGCCGGTGGTGACGCCGAGGAAATCGAGCGCTTTCAGCTCATCAAGGCCCTGTCGCCGTTGCTGGAGGCCGGCAAAATCAAGGTCTACTCGGTGGACTCCGTTGGCGGCCGCAGCTGGTTTTACAAGGAGGGCACTCCCGAGCAGCGCATGCGCATGCAGGACCAGTTTCACTGGATGATCCGCGAGGAGATCGTCCCCGCCATCCGCATGGACTGCCGCAACGACGACATCCCGATCTGGACCGCCGGCGCCTCCATCGGCGCATTCCACGCCGCCGCCCTCGTCTGCCGTTTTCCCGACGTCTTCACGCGGGCCCTGTGCATGAGCGGCACCTACAACCTGATGCGCTTCACCGAGGCCACCCACGCCTCAGACGACTTCCGTCGGGCGTCGCCGCTGTATTTTGTGCCTCATCTGCAGGGACGGCACCTGGAGCTGCTGCGCCAGCGGCACATCCACATCGCCACGGGCGAGGGGCGGTGGGAGTCCCTGCCCGAAAGCTGGGGGCTGGCCAACGTGCTGGGGTCCCGCCAAATCCCCAACTTCGTCGATTCCTGGGGCCCCGATTGGCACCACGACTGGATCACGTGGCGGGTCATGATGCCCAAGTACCTGTCCGAGTGGACGAGCAGCCCCTGAAGGCGAAAGGCTCCCCCTCGCGCGCTGTCGGCCCATGTCGGTCCGTCAGCGCGCTGCTGATATCCGCGTGATGCGGGCGCGTACTGGATCGCTGGAGGTTGCGTGGAAGAGTCGAGGGATCACAAGGCGGTTGATGGCCAGCTCGAAGGCGCGTCACGTCGTGAATACATGCAGGGACTCCTGCGCGATCTGCGGGGCATGGAGCGCATGGTGGCCGAGGGCCACTTCGAACGCGGCGTCTCCCGCATCGGCGCCGAGCAGGAGATGTTCCTCGTCGACGGCGGCTACCACGCCACGCCCGGCGCACTGAAGGTCCTCGAGAAGCTCGACGGCCACTTCACCACCGAGCTTGGGCTCTTCAACCTCGAGGCCAACGCCGACTCCCAGGCTTTCTCGGGCAAGGGGCTCTCCCTCCTCGAGAACCAACTCGACACGCTGTTTGAGCAGGTGCGCGACGTCGGTGCCCCGATGGGCATCATCCCCGTCATGGCGGGCATTCTGCCGACGCTCGGTAAGCACGATCTCGGCCTTGAGAACATGGTCCCCAAGCCCCGCTACATGGCCCTCAATCGCGCCATGCAGGCCGCCCGCGGCGAGGCCTTCAACTTCTCGATCCGGGGCATCGACGACCTCGAGGTCCGCCACGACACCGTCATGGTCGAGGCCTGCAACGCTTCGTTCCAGGTGCACCTGCAGCTCGCCGAGCCCGAGCGCTTCGCCCACGCCTACAACATGGCCCAGGCCCTGTTGGCGCCGGTGTTGGCGGTGTCGCCGAACTCCGCCGTCCTCTTCAACCGCCGCTTGTGGGCCGAGACCCGCATCGCGCTGTTTGAGCAGTCCTGCGACATCCGCACCCCGGGTCTCCACCTCCGAGACACCGTCGGCCGCGTCAGCTTCGGCCGCAATTGGCTCAAGGGCTCCGTCGTCGACCTCTACAAGGAAAACGTCTCGCGCTTCCGTCCCCTGGTGGGTGCTGAGCTCGGCGAAGAAGACGATGCGCTCAAAGCCCTGGATCAGGGGCGCGTGCCGACCATGAAGGCCCTGCGCAGCCATAACGGCACCATCTACCGCTGGAACCGGGTGGCCTACGGCATCTCCGACAACGGCAAGCCGCACCTGCGCATCGAGCTGCGCGTGTTGCCGGCCGGACCAAGCATCGTCGACGAGGTCGCCAACGCCGCGCTGTGGTTGGGGCTGATGAGCGAGATGATGGCCACCATCGAAGATGTGTCGGAGCGCATGAGCTTCGACGACGCTAGAAACAACCTCTACACCGCGGCTCGTGAAGGCATGCGCTCGCGCCTGACCTGGCTCGACGGCGAAGAGGTCCTGGCCCAGCCCCTGCTGCTCGATCGCCTGCTGCCGATGGCCGAGTCCGGCCTCAAGCGACAAAACGTCGACGAGAAGGACATCACCAAATACCTGTCGATCCTCGAGCGCCGTGCCCGGGCGTTGAAGACCGGTGCGTCGTGGACGTTGTCGTCGCTCAGCGGCATGAATGGTCGCGGCACCCCCGGTGCCCGTTTGACGGCGCTGACGGCCGCCATCGTCGCCCGCCAAAAGACCAAGGCGCCGGTGTGCGACTGGGCCTTCGCCGAGCTGGGCGAGCGCGAGAGCGCCGTGGCCGACTACGAGAAGGTGTCCCAGCTGATGCTGACCGACATCTACACCGTGCGCCCCGACGACCCCATTGCCCTCGTCAGCGAGCTGATGGCCTGGGAGCGCGTGCGCTACGTCCCCGTCGAGGACGAAAAGGGTCGTCTGGTGGGCCTCGTGTCCTATCGCGGCGTCATGCGTCACCTCAGTGATCTGGCGCGCAACGACGGCGGCGACCTGATGGGACCGGTGTCGTCGATCATGCGCACCAACCTCGTGACGGTCACCCCCGACACCCCCACCCGCGACGCCGTGCGGCTCATGCGCCAGCACCGCGTCGGGGCGTTGCCGGTGGTCCAGGGCGAGCATATCGTGGCGATGCTGACCGAAGAAGAGTTCGTTGGTCTGGCGTCTACAGCGTTGAGCCAACTGCCTTTG
>CAJBHN010000524.1 GCA_903952805.1 uncultured Myxococcales bacterium
CCACCGAACACCATCGTCGTCGACGTCACAGACCCTGCGCGCGAGGTGCCTGCGTGGCTCGCGGCGCGCAAGGCGCTCGCCAGTGGCGACGTCGTCGGCGCCTGCGCAAAGCTGCGCGCCGCGCGCAAGGCCGGCGTCGCGCACGGCGAAGGGCTCCTGCTGCTCGAGCTCGCGCGCTGCGAGCGCCGCGCCGGCCACAAACGGGCCGCCGTCGACGTGCTCGCCGCCGCCGCCGGCCATCCCGCGGGCCACGTCCGTCTGCAGGCCTATGCGGCGTTGGCCGAGTCGGGCGTCAATCTGCATGGGGGAAAACGCGGGCACAGCTGGGTGGGCCCCTGCGGCGCCGAGGTCCGCGCCGTCGGAGACGACAGCGACCCCGTGGGCCTGTGGCGTTGTCCGCGTGGCTGCACGCCGAGCGAGGAGGCGCCCAAAGAGGCGCTGTGGATTCGTGATGAAGGTCAGTCGGCGTGTTGCGACGACACGGGCGGGCGAGTGTGGGCCGTCTTCCTGCGCCGCACCATTGTGCACGTCGACGCCTGCGCGGGCTTGGCTGGCGTCGTCGAGGTTGATCAGGGCGTAGCGACGTCGACAGAGCTCGTGATCCCCTCGCTGCCTTGAGCAGTCGTTTTCTTTGCGCAACACTGTCCCAGGCGCCCCTCGTCATCGACAAGCGTGCCGACTGAACCTGGGGGAACCCGTGCAGCGCTGCCGAAACGAGCAGGGCCGACGCTGCCGTCGGCCCTGGGCGTTTACCTGCCGGGAACTGAAGCTCAGGCTTCGCTGAACAAGGCCTCGGGCGTCGTCAGCACGCCCTTGAGAGCCGACGCTGCCACCACGCGCGGCGACGCCAGATAGACCTGACCGGGGCCCGAGCGGCCCGGGAAATTCCGGTTGATGGCCGAGATGGTCACGGTGTCCTTGGTGCGCGACACGCCGGGGCCGGCGTTGATGCAGGCACCGCACGACGGCTCGATGACCTCGGCGCCGGCGGCCGCGAACAGCTCCAGGTAGCCCTGGTCGACGGCGTAACGCTTGATGCGCTGGCTGCCGAACTGGATGAACATCCGCACGCCGTCTTTGACCTTCAAGCCCCGCTTGAGACCCTCGCCGAGGACCTCGGCGTACATGTCCATGTCGGCCATCTTGCCGCCCGTGCAGCTGCCGCCGTAGGCAATCTCGAGGACGACGGGCTTGTCGTGGTTGGCGTCGTCGACGCGCACGCCGTTTCGGGGGTCGCCGGGGGTGGCCACCATCTGCGGCACCTCACCGAGGTCGATGGTGAAGGTGGCGTCGTAGGCGGCGTCTGCGTCGGCCTTCAGATAACCCTGGCTCGCGCGGTCTTCGGACCAGCCGCGGAACTTCATCAGGTACTGTTTGGTGACGTCGTCGGCCTCGATGATGCCGGTGGTGGCGCCGCATTCGACGGCCAGGTTCGTCAACGTGGCGCGCTCGTCCATGTTGAGGTGCAGCAGGCCATCGCCCGAGAACTCGAGGACCTTGGCGATGCAACCGCCCTGGCGCGAGTACTCCTGGGCCATGATGTAGAGCATCACGTCCTTGGCGGTGACGCCCTTGGCGGGCTTGCCCTTCAGCACGTACTGCACCGACGCTGGCACCTTCACCTGGATGTCTGCCGTGTACCAAGCGTTGGCCATGTCGGTGCTGCCGACGCCGAACGCGAACAGACCGAGCGCTCCTGCGGTGCAGGTATGGCTGTCGGTGCCGACGACGATCTGGCCGGGAGCGCCAAGCTCTTCCATCACGCCGTTGTGGCAGATGGCCTCGGAGCCGCTCTTGTCCTCGGTGAGGCCGAAGTAGCGGATGCCGTGCTTCTTGACGAAGGCCTCCTGCACCGCGCCGAGGTTGTCGACGAGGATGTTGAGGCCCTTCTTCTTGTCGTCGTCGCTCATGATCTTGTTGCGGAACGTCAGGTGGTCGTTGAACGCGAATATGCTCGAGACCTCGCGCAGCTGGGCGTCTTTGCCGTAGCCGGCGGTAAACAGCGACTCACACATGGCAGTCGTGTAGTCGTGGCTGAAGCGCACGTCGGCGCGACAGAACAGCGCGTCGCCGGGCTGCACGGCGGCCACACCGAGGGCCCCGGTCTTGGCATCAGCGATGGCGCGGCTGGCGATGATCTTCTCGACGAGGTTCATCGGCCGAGCCGGGGTGGCGACCGGCGGCGGCGTCACCTCACCGGCGAGGCGAGCCTTGTTGTAGTTGAACAGGCCGCCGTACTCGACGATGCCCTTCTCGATGTCGTTGAGGCCCCTGGTGAACTCCTCGAGGGGAATGGACTCACCGCGCTCGATGCGCTCGAGCACCGAGAAGTCCGTCGTCGTCAGCAGGCCGATGTTGCGGCAGTTCTGCCCGTAGATCTTCTCGATGGTCTTGGCGACGACGAGCTGCACGCCCGCCACCATCTCGGAGTACGGCGCCGTCTCGCGTGAGCTGCCGCAGCCCTTGGAGAGACCCGAGACGATGACGGCCGGTTTGGCGCTCTTGATCGAATCCTTCTGGACCTTGCCGCCGCGCAGGCCGACGAGGCAGTAGTCGCCGAGGGTCTCGTCGTACCAAAAACACACCCAACCCGGCGTCAGCTCGTCGGTCGAGATGTTGTCGATGAGCTCGCGCTGGGGATCGTGCTTGAGGATCTCGCCGTGCAGCTGGGCTTCAAGCTGCTCGAGGTCTTTGCTCAGGTACAAGACCCGGCCGGTGAGCTTCACGAGAGGGGCGCGCTTGGCAATCGTCGTCGTCATCTGGTCGGCGTAGTCGTCGACTTCGCTTTCATCAACCGATGGTGTGCGCATAACGGCCAGCATCTTTGGGAGCGACGGCTGAAACGACGAAGATTCAGCATGTTGGCCCGTTTGGTTGGCCAAAAACTTGGGGCCGACGGTCGCCTCATGTAGCAGTTGGTGACCGATTGGACCCCGTTGGACCCAGAAGGAGCCGTCATGCGACACACCTGCGAGCACTGCCAGACCAACTACGAGATCGCTGACGAGAAGGTCGCGGGTCGCTTCGTGAAGGTCCGCTGCCAGCAATGCCACGGCACGATGCACGTCGTCGGGCTCGAGGTCCGCGGCGTGGCCGGCGAGCGATATTGGTGCGCCATCCATGGTCAGCCCAAGGGCCCCTTCTCGCGGGAAGAGATCGAACTCTTCGTTGAACTCGGTGACGTCGCTGCCAGAACCCGTATGTGGCGGACCGGCATGAAGGGCTGGGAGCGCGTCTGCGAATCGACGACGCTGTCGTGGGTCTATGCCCGCATCGTCGAAACCATGAGCGCCGACGACGTGCTGCTGGCCCGTGAGCCCACTCGCAATGACCCGTTCGCCAATGCGGCGTTGCTGACAGATGGGCTTGGCTGGTTTCCCGACCCGACGCTCAAGTCGGGAATTTTCATCCTCGACCAGGAGACCCAAACCCAGCTTGAACACCTGCACCAGACGGGGGTCTTTCAGCGCCCGGCGCCCCCCGCTCGTGGCGCGATGCCGGCCTTGATGGCGGCGGCAGCTGGGACAGCGATGGCTGTCGGCGGCTTCGTATGGCTGCTCGCGGAAAACCTGGTCTGAAGGCCGACCTCACCAACGCGTGGTCTGTCCAAACCACAGGCCTACGGCGTGCGTGACATGTCGATTCGCTTCAGGGCCTCCAGCTCGGCCTCAAGGCTGACGAGGGCCGCAGCCCGCAGTTGCAGCAATTCCTCCAGCTCCCGGACCGAACGCTGGAGCTGTTGACGTTCGTCACGCATGGCTTCGGCGGCGGCGTTGAGATCGCTGACCTCTTGTCCGCTGGCGAGCAGCGTCCGCTCCAGCTCGGCTATCCGCACTTCCTGCGCCGCGAGGTCAGCTCCCGCTCGTTGTACCGCCCGTTGCATGGCGTCAGTTCGAGACATTTCGTCGGCGTAGAAGCCGGCGAGCCGCCCCCAGGGACTGGAGCTTGCTTCATTCGAAAACGACCGGAGCTCACCCAGCATGCGTTCGAACTGGGCCGGCTCCGACGCCGCCCGGCGCGACAACAGGGCAAAGAAGCGGGCCCGCAACTCCTCATTGCTGTCCGTGGCGATGTCGGCGGCGGCGGCGTAGGAGACGGCAGCGGCTTCGTGGTCGCCGCGGACGAAGAGGCGGTCGGCCACGTCGATGGGACGCGTCTGTTGGGGCGTCTTGCAGGCGCTCAAGGCCGCGATGGCCACGAGGGCGACGCCAGCGACGCGGGCCAGTGACCTCATATCAGCTCCAGGGGAATGGCGACGCACAAGGTGGCGCCACCCAAGCGCCCATCTTCAATCCAGATGACTCCCCGATGGGCAAGGACGATCTCCCGGCAGATGGCGAGGCCGAGGCCGACGCCGTCAGCAGAGACCCCCTGTCGACGAAAGAATTTTTCAAAGACCCGTTCCCGATCATGGGCGGGGATGCCGGGGCCGGTGTCGTCCACACAGATGAGGCCGAAGCGCTGGGCCTCGACTGAACGGGCCCCGTTGCCGCTGACGGCAGCGCGGTCGGCCAGCTTCATGCTCACCTCGACGGTACCGCCGGCAGGTGTGAACTTGATGGCGTTGGCGATGAGATTTTGCACCACTTGCAGGAGGCGATCACGGTCGGCGGTGACTCGCAAGGAGCGATCGGTGAGCCGCACCGCCAGGGTCAGCTTATGGTCCCGCGCGCGCGCTTCCAGTTCGGAGGCCGCATCGGTGATGACGTCGTCCAGCGTCGTCGAGGCCATGCGATAGCGCAGACCGCTGCGGACCACCGACAACTCGAGGAGGTCGCCAATCATGACGCTGAGCCGCAGCGCCGCGCCGCGATTCAACGTAATCATGCGCCGCTGCTGGTCGGTGAGCGCGCCCGCCACGTCGTCGAGCAGGGCCTCGTTGGTTTCGACCATGGCGACCAGTGGCGTACGGAGTTCGTGGCTGATGCTTGAGATGAAGTCCGCTTTCAATCGCTCCA
>CAJBHN010000525.1 GCA_903952805.1 uncultured Myxococcales bacterium
GCAATGGTCCGTCCCCCGGTCCAGGCTTCGTGTGCAACCAGGCATCCTGCCAATACGAATGCACCGCCTGCCCCGGCACGCCGCCCAGCGCGTTTTCGACGTGCAACCTCGCGACCTGCGAGTTCGAGTGCGATGGCTGCGGCCAGGGCGAGCCGCCGGCGCGTCAGGTCTGCAATGAAAACCCACTGGTCTGTGGCTTTGAATGTCTCCCGGATTGTGGTGGCTGCGGCGACGCCGCCGTCTGCAACAGCGCCACCTGTCGGTGCGACTGCGCTCCCGACTGTGGTGGCAATCCTCCTCGGGAAGGCATGACCTGCAATCAGGCCCTGTGTCGTTTTGAATGCGTGGAGCCGCCCGCTGACGTGCCGTCGCCGGGCCCGAACTTTGTGTGGGACACTGTGTTGTGTGCGTACACATGTCCCACCGATTGCGGCGGTGCTGTCCCGCCAGGACCAAATGCCATTTGCGACGCGGCCACGTGTGAGTTTCGCTGTCCGTCGGACTGCGGCGGCTGCGACGGCAACAGCACCTGCGACGTTGAAGCCTGCGCTTGCGAATGTCCGTCGGACTGCGGCGGACCGGCGCCGTCGAGAAACCACCAATGCGATCCCGTCGCCTGCGCCTTCGAATGCCTTGAGGTGCCTGTGACCCCGTCGCCGGGCCCTGGCTTTGTCTGGAACAGCACGACCTGCAGCTACCAATGCCCGGCCGACTGCGGCCAGGGGGCGGCGCTGACCGATACCGAGTTCTGCAATCGCAGCACGTGTGAGGTCCAATGTCTGCCGGCCTGCGGCGGCTGCGCCGTCGGCGAAGACTGCAATGCGGACGCGTGCGCCTGCCAATGTGCCGCGGATGCCACCTGCGGCGATGGCTTCGTGTGGAACACCGACACTTGTTCGTGCGGTTGCGACACGGCGGTTGACTGTGGGCCAACCCGAGTGCTGAACCTCGATACCTGCGCCTGCGACTGCGGTGCCAGCTGCAACAACGCGTGCACGGGGCTGACGCCTCTGTGTCAGCAGTCCCTGTGTGAGTGCCGCGGCCTCGGCGGCTGAGGCGCGACGATGCGCCCGTCCAAGGAGCCTGCCGTCTTGACGGCGGGCTCCTTGTCGTCGACACCGGCGGCATGACGCACCCTGCCGAGATCTTTGCCGCCCTCAAGGAAACCATCGAGCGTGGTGGCTCCGCCAGTGCCCACGAGAAGAACGCTGCCCAGGGCAAGCTCTTTGCGCGCAAACGCATTGAGCTGCTCGTCGACGCCGGCACCTTCATCGAAGACGGCCTCTACGCCAACTGCCTGGCCAAGGACCTGCCGGCCGACGGCGTCATCACCGGCATCGGCCGCATTGACGGCCGCGACGTCGCCATCATGGCCAACGACTCCACCATCAAGGCTGGCTCCTGGGGCGCCCTGACGGTCGAGAAGATCATCCGCATCCAGGAGCAGGCCCTCCGGTACCGGATCCCGATGGTCTACCTGGTGGACTCCGCCGGCGCCCGCATCACCGACCAGATCGAAATGTTCCCGGGACGTCGTCACGCCGGTCGCATTTTTCACAACGAGGTCAAGCTCTCGGGGCTCGTGCCCCAGGTCTGCTTGTTGTTTGGTCCGTCGGCGGCCGGGGGTGCCTACATCCCGGCGTTTTGCGACGTCGTGTTCATGGTCGACAAGAACGCCAGCATGTATCTGGGGTCGCCGCGCATGGCCGAGATGGTCATCGGCGAGAAGATTTCCCTCGACGACCTCGGTGGCGCCCGTATGCACACGAGCGAATCGGGTTGTGGCGACTTTCTGGTCAAGACCGAAGAAGAAGCCATCAGCCAGTGCCGCCTGTGGCTTGGCTACTTTCCCCAGCGCGCCGGGGAGAAGCCGCCGGTCGCGGTTGCTTCGGCACCCAAGGCGTCGCGCTCCGTCGACGAGATCGTGCCTGCCGATGAAAAAACCATGTTTGATGTGCGCGAGCTCATCGAGGCCATCGTCGACGACGGCAGCTTCTTCGAGGTGAAGAAGCGCTTCGCGATGGAGATGGTCACGGGCCTGGCTCGTCTCGACGGCAAGGTCGTTGGCATCCTCGCCAACCAGCCCAAGCAGAAGGGTGGCGTCCTCTTCGTCGACAGCGCCGACAAAGCGGCCCGTTTCATGTTTCTGTGCGACGCCTTCGAAATCCCCCTGTTGTTTCTCACCGATGTGCCCGGCTTCATGATCGGGTCCAAGGTCGAGAAGCAGGGCATCATCCGCCATGGCGCCAAGATGCTGGCCGCCATGGCCGAGGCCACGGTGCCTCGCATCTGCGTCATCGTGCGCAAGGCCTATGGCGCCGGCCTCTACGCCATGAGCGGGCCCGCCTTCGAGCCTGACGTCACCATCGCGCTGCCTCAGGCATCCATCGCCGTCATGGGCGCCGAAGCCGCGGTCAACGCCGTCTATTTCAACAAGATCGCGGCCTTGCCCGAAGCCGAACGTGCGGCCTACGTCGAGGGTCTGCGGGCCGAGTACCGTGCCGACGTCGACCTGCAAAAGCTCGCGTCGTCGCTGGTCATTGACGCCGTCGTCCCCGGCGGCGCCCTGCGGGCTGAGCTTGTTCGTCGCTTGCAGTACATGCAGACCAAGAGCGATCAGCGCCTGCCCAAGAAGCACTGCGTCTATCCGGTTTGACCAGGTGTTCGCTGGCGGGAAGCAGGCTTTGTCGTCGCCAGCACCGTTCGTACACGCAGTGACGAGGTCGACGGCGGCTCGGGCAGGCTGTCGCCGTCGGAGCCGCTTTCGTCAGACGAGGTACAGGTCGTACTTGGTCGAGGCCCCATCCCAGGTGTGGTCGGGTGTGGGACCCAGGGGCGCCGCCCAGCGGGGACGCTTGACAACGACGCGCCGCCTGGCTGTCGCCAGCGCGACGGAAAACAGCGATGCCACGTCGGCGCGGTGTCGTTCGCCGGCGTCGGCGTCGTCGGCGGCGTCGGCAGTGTCGACGACAGCCGCTCGCAGAATGCGCAGCTCTCGCTGTTGCAGGGCCTTGCGCGGACCATGGGGGTACATCGGATCGAGGTAGACGACCTCGGGGCGGTCGGCGTCGTCGAGACCGGCAAGCCAGGTGCCGCCATCGACGTCGACAAAGCGCAGGCCCTCAGGCTGTGTTCGCGTGAGCGCATCACGCCACAGGGCCTGCACCAGCGGATGACGCTCGCAGGCGACAACGTGAAAGCCGTAGGCGGCCATCGCCAGGGCGTCCCGACCGAGGCCGGCAGTGGCGTCGACGACGGTGCGCAGGCCCTTTTCCCAGCCGATGGCCTTGATGAGGTCGTCCTTCTTGGTCAGCCGACGCGGGGTGCCAAGATCGATGACCAGGGGTGACAGCTCCGGGGCATCGTCGTCGACGAGGCCCAGGCCGAGGTCGGTGTGGACCAGCCGCGCCGACATCAGTGGAAGCGCATCTTCCACACCGAGGTCACCGCTTCGGCGACGATGGCCTTGGACATCTTGGAACGGCCATTTTGGCGCTCGTAGAAGACAATCGGGATCTCTTTGATGCGAAAGCCGAGCCTCCAGGCCCGCCAGGTCAACTCGATCTGGAACGAGTAGCCCGTCGACGTGACGGTATTGAGGTCGATGGCCTCCAGGACCTCGCGGCGGAAGCATTTGAAGCCGCTGGTAAGGTCTCGCACGGGGACCTGCAAGATCGAGCGGGCGTAGAGCGAGCCTGCTCGTGACAGGGCTTGCCGCCAGGGTTCCCAATTGGCGATGTCGCCGCCCTCGACGTAGCGGCTGCCGAGGACGACGTCGGCGCCTTCCGCGGCCCGCAGGAACTCGGGAATGTAGCGGGGCTGGTGGCTGTAGTCGGCATCCATCTCGAGGAGCAGGCGGTAGCCTCGATCCAGGCCGTGCCGGAAGCCGGCGACGTAGGCCGTCCCCAGGCCAAGCTTGCGGGCCCGATGCAGCACACTGACCCGGCCGCTGCTCTTTTTGGCGATGAGGTCGGCCACGCGGCCGGTCCCGTCTGGGGAGGCATCGTCGACGACGAGGACGTCGACCGGCGCGGTGTCGAGCAGCTCTTCGATGAGAGACGGCAGGTTGTCGCGCTCGTTGTAGGTGGGCAGGCAAACAAGGGCGCTGCTGCGCCCGGCCCCGTTTTCCACGACGTTCATTGTCCTCGCATAGCAGCCCTGCGCGCGACGTCGATGGATGCCCTGATTTTCACAGGCAAGACGCGCCGACAGCGGCTTGACGCCGGATTGACACATGGGAGGCACCGTGGCGACGTTGTCGCTCCGATTGACGACGGAGAGTATTGTGTCCAGCGACGACCAGAGCGCCCCAGCCAGCGTGACCGCCAGCGTGACCGCCACCGAGACGAGCGCCGAGGAGACCCACCGGCTCGTGCAGGTGCGGATTGAAAAGGCGCAGAAGATCCGTGACGCAGGCTTGGACCCCTACGCCAACGACTTCCGCCCCGAGGTCACCGCCGCCGAACTCCACAGCCTCTACGCCGACGCTGACGCCAAGTTCCTTGAAGGTGTCAAGACCGTGCACATCATCGCCGGTCGGGTGATGACGATGCGGCAGATGGGCAAGGCGAGCTTTCTCACCCTGCGCGATGCGTCGTCACGCGACATCCAAATCTACGTCAAGCTCGACCGTGTCGGCGACGCCACCTACCAGCTGCTCAAACTGACCGACCTCGGCGACATCGTTGGCGTTGCCGGCAGCCCGATGCGCACCAAGACCGGAGAGCTGTCGTTGGCGGCCGACGGCTTCCGCGTGCTCACCAAGGCCCTGCGTCCGCTGCCAGACAAGTTTCACGGCCTCGCTGACGTCGAGCAGCGCTATCGCCAGCGCTATGTGGACCTCGTGATGTCTCCCGATGTGCGCGAGACCTTCCGGACGCGCAGCCGCATTGTGCGCGGCATCCAACGCTACCTCGACGACCACGGTTTCATCGAGGTGGAGACCCCGGTGCTGCAGGACGAGGCCGGTGGCGCCACCGCCAAGCCGTTCACGACCCACCACAATGCCCTGGGTGCCGACCTCTTCTTGCGCATCGCCACCGAGCTGCATCTGAAGCGGCTCGTCGTCGGCGGTCTCGAGCGCGTGTATGAAATCGGTCGCCAATTTCGCAACGAGGGGGTGAGCACGCGTCACAATCCCGAGTTCACCTCGATCGAGGTGTACCAGGCGTACGCCACCTACCTCGACATGATGGACCTCACGGAGGAACTCGTGACGGGTCTGGTGGAACAGACTCATGGTTCCACAACGACGCCCTACGGCGACCACCAGATTGACTTTGCGCGCCCCTGGCGCCGGGCCCCCATCGCCCAGCTCGTGCAGGAACACCTCGCCATCGACGAGAACCTGACGGGAATCGATTCCGTTGAGCGCGCCCTGGCGATCGCCGTCGGTCATACGGCCACGCCAGACGAGCCCCTGCATGTGTGCTTGCGTGGGCTGTCTGACGACGAGGCCGCCGAGGTCATCCCTGGCTTGAAGACCGGGACCGAGACCCTGGTGCAGCGTGCCAAGGCCGCGCTGGCCGCTGGCGGCGCTGGCTTCTGGTCCATGTTGGGCAAGAGCATCGATGCGGCGTTCTCGTCAACGGGCGAAGTGGGTCCGGCTCCGCTCGACGAGCCGACGGCGCCGCCCACCGAAGTCGGCAGCGCCCTGGACGAAATCACCGGCGAGATCGCATTGCCCTTCACCGGCCCAGACGCCCAGCGAGCCCGGCGACGGGATATCGCGCTGTCGCTCCTGTACGCCGTGTTCGACCATGAGGTGGAGCGCACGCTGATAAACCCTACCTTCATCACCGACTTCCCCCTGATGGTGAGCCCGCTGGCTCGCAAGCGGGACCGAGATCCCGCGGTCACTGATCGCTTCGAACTGATCGTCGCCGGCATGGAACTGGCCAACGCCTTCTCCGAGCTCAACGATCCCATCGATCAGCGCGCTCGACTGCATGCGCAGCAGCGGGAAAAGGAGCGCGGCAACGAAGAAGCCAGCCCCCTCGACGAGGATTTCTGTCGTGCCCTCGAAATCGGCATGCCGCCGACGGGTGGGCTCGGCATCGGCATCGACCGTCTGGTGATGGTGATCACCAACAAGACGTCGATTCGTGACGTCATCTTGTTTCCGCAGATGCGCCGCGTGGGCGGCTGACGGCGCCCCTCGTCGCTGCGGCGACGGCGAACGGTTCCTGGAGTGTTGATGGACGCATCTGTTCACGTGGCCGCCGCCGCCGGTGTCGCCATCGCCACCTGGCTCATGACCCTTGGCTTCACGGCGGCGCGAGCCTGCCTGGTGGCGGCGTTGCCCCTTGGCGTCGCCATGGTCGCGGCCTTTCCGCCCATTTCCGTGCTCGCGGCCCCGTTGGCGGTTGGCTACGCGCTGC
>CAJBHN010000526.1 GCA_903952805.1 uncultured Myxococcales bacterium
ATGGTATCGAAGTCGGTCGCAATCGCTTCGCCGACGTTGCCGCCCCCCAGGATGATGTCGTTGCCAGCGGCGTTGACCTCGCAGGTGGTGCCGCTGATGCAACGAACCGTGGCGCAGGGGGCGATGGTGGGGTTGAACGTACGGCAGAAACCCTGGGGCGCGACGATCGGGCGGGCAGCGCCGCCGGCGACGTCAAACATGCAGATCTGGGTGTCTGGGCAGTCGGCGTCGGTGGCGCAGGCGGTTTCGACGCAGTGGCCCTGGCACACGGCAATGCAGGCGTCGCCGGCGGCGCACGCGGGGTCGGGCAGACAAATGTCGGCGGCGTTGCAGTGGGTGCCGGCGGCGCACACGTCGTCGCTGGTGCACAGGGGGTCGTTGGGCACGCACGAAGCGAGGCCATCGGCGTCGACCTGGCACGTGGTGTCGGCGGTGCAGCGGACCGTGGCGCAGGGGGTGATGACGACGTCGATGCACACGCCGCTGCTCGGGGCGCAGTCGCAGGGCAGGCAGCCGCCCATGCCGTCGTCGACGCACTCGGTGGTGCAAAGGCACTGGTCGCTCAGCTCGCAGACCTGGCCCTGGGCGCAGTCGACGTCGCTGCTGCACAGGGGGGCGTTGGGCACGCACGAGGCAACACCGTTTTCGTCGACCTGGCAGGTGGTGTCGGCGTTGCAGCGGACCACGGCGCAGGGGGTGATGACGACGTCGATACACACGCCGCTGGCCGGGGGGCAGTCGCAGGGGAGGCAGCCGCCCATGCCGTCGTCGATGCATTCGCGGGTGCAAAGGCACTGGTCGCTCAGCTCGCAGACCTGGCCCTGGGCGCAGTCGACGTCGCTGGTGCAGCTGGCCGGGGCAATGGCGCGGCACACGCCCTCGATGGCGGGGATGGGCTCGTCGCAGACGCCGTCGCCGTTTTCGTCGGGGCAGGCGACGCGGCCCGCAGTGTCGAAGTCGCAGAACTCTCCGGCGTGGCATTCGGCATCGTTGAAGCAGGGCTGTGCGGGCTGGGTACACGTGCCGTTGACGCAGACGGAGCCGGCGCTGCAATCGAAGTCGCTGGCGCAGCTGACAACGGTGTTGTCGACGCAGACGCCGCCAATAGCGACCAGCGCGTCTGAGGCCCCGGGAAATTCACAGTGCGCCGTCGGGGCACAATCGACGTCGGAGAAGCACACGCTGATGGGGGCACAGATGCCGAACTGCGGGGGAGGAATGGGGCGTTCGCCACCGCCGTCGGGTGGAGGAGGAAGAGGGTCGCTCGTGCCGCCGCCAGCATTGCTGAGGTCGCAGAAGAAGCCCGAGGCACAGTCGGCATCGGCGACGCAGCGCAGCGGCTGTTCGATGGGGAGGCACACGCCGCCGGGGGCGATGGGGGCCGCATCTGACGGGTCTTGCGCGGGTGCACCCGGGTCGGGAGGCAGGGTGCCGTTGTCGACAGAGCAGAAGAAGCCGTCGCCGCAGTCGCCGTCGGCCTGACACCCTTGGGGCTCGCAGGTCCAGGTGCAATCGTCGAGGAGGCGGGCCCCGGCGCACTCGGGAGCAGGACCGGGCTCACACACCGCGGCGCATTCGCAGATGGAGCAGCCATCGACGACAACGTTGCCGGTCTCGCAGACGAGGTTTGGGCACGCCGCGTCGAGGTCGATGCACGCCTCGTCGCCGCCGGCATCACCATTGGTGACGATGATGCAGCCGCCCGTGATGGCGAGCATGAAGACCATGCCGCCCAGGGGCAGGAAAGAAGACGAAGGGGACCGACCAACAATTCGCATGGGAAGACTCCGGTGCCGGGGCTGTGTCAGTTTCCGTGCCAGCGAGCGGCCAGAGAAGAACGTGAGCATTTCCAGAGAGTTCTGACCAGTGGGTGCTCATGGCCGTCGCAGCAGCGATCTGCAGGCTGCGATCTGCAGGCTGCGATCTGGAGATCGCAGCAACCCGATTGCAGGTGCCTTCAACGACAGTCGACGGGGCAGGTCTGGGCCGGCGACGCCGGGCCTGACGGGTCGGTCGGCAGGTCGGTCACCGGCCGGGCAGGCAGGCCCACAGGAACAAGGGCCTGGACCGCGAAGTCCAAACCCTTGTTTTGTAACGAAGATTTTGTTGGAGCCGACACGCGGACTTGAACCGCGGACCTGCTGATTACGAATCAGCTGCTCTACCAACTGAGCTATGTCGGCGACGCGTCGAACCGTAGCGAGGGCAGCGAACCTGTCAAGGGTGTCACCGGAAGCATGTCGCCGGACCCAGGCGGGCAATGGCCCGGGCGTCCCGCGGCGGGTGGGCGATGGCGGTGTCGAGGGCCGCGGGGCACTGCGTTGCAAGGCGCTCCAGCCAGACCAGCTCCAGGGGCGAGTAGTAGATGCGTCGCTTTTCCAGCACCGCCTCGGCCGGGAGTCTGCGGTAGAGCCAGCGCCGATACGCCGCGAGGCCAAAGCCGTAGCCACGGCGCACCGCGACCAGATCGGTGCGGCGCTCGATCTCTTCTTCGGCGGGGGCCCACGCCAGCATCGGCAGCAGGGGCAGCAGGCCGGCTGCGCCATCGGCGCTGAAGCGCTGGACGTAGTCGAGGCTGTGGGCGAGCTCGTGGGCCAGCACCGCCTTGAGCGCGATTTCGCCGGGGACATCAGCGTCGTCGTCGAGGACGGCGTCGTTGATGAACAGTTGCAGGTGCAGGGGCCCGCCGTGCAGGGCGCTGCCGACGTCGATGTTGGACATGAAAAAGACCGTGTCGCTGCTGAAGCGTTCGATGGTCAGGGGCGCGTCGCCCAATTCTGGAAACGATGCCGCCCTGACTTCCAGCAACCAGGCGTCGAGGGTCGCGGCCGTCGGGGGCCCGGGCCCGGGGATCGCGGTCACGGCCGGGCCACCAGCGATGAGCAGCGACATCACCAACACGACCGAGACGACCGAGACGAGCGACACCAACGGCACGACCGACCTCCGCATCGCGCCAGTCTGTCACGGGGCCGGGGGCCGACCGCAGCGATCAACGACCCAACGTGAACCAGGGGTGCCGGGCCCGCGTACCACCGGGGTGTGTTCGTCCTTGCCGGCATCGTCCCAGCTTCGCCGCGCCCTCGAGGATGCGGCCCCGACGTCGATGTGCCAAGACAGCCCATTGAGCGGCACGGTGCCGATGACGCGTGGGTGGTCCATGGTGGGAGCGAGACCGATACGTCCCGACGACGCCATCGACGCCGCCCTGATGGGGCGCCTGGCTGCCGGCGACCAGCAAGCCCTGGCGAGCCTGTATGGCCGTCACGGCGGCGTGTTGCTTGGTGTGGGGATCCGCATCGTCGGCAGCCGCGCCGAAGCCGAAGACGTGTTGCACGATGTCTTTGTGGAGGTCTGGAAGCGCGCCGCCGACTTCGATGCGACCCGCGGCAGCGTGCGAACCTGGCTGGCCATGCGCATGCGCAGTCGCTGCCTCGACCGGCAGAAGGCGCCCCGGGTCACCCGCCGCGTGGCCTTCGACGACAGCGAGGCGGCCCGCACCGCCGCCCCCGAGCAGAACCCCCTGCTGCGCCTCGAACGCCAACAGGTGCGAGCCGCGCTGCAGACCCTGCCACAAGACCAGCGCATCGTCGTCGAACTCGCCTACTTCCAGGGCCTGTCGACCCAGGAGATCGGGGAGCGGGTCGGCGTCGCCCAGGGCACGGTCAAGTCCCGACTCTTTGCGGCGCGCGACAAGCTGGCCCGGGCCCTGACCGGGGTCATCGGTCGCCCCGTCAACGGAGGTCTTGATGCCGATACCTGACGACGACATCGACGGCATCGACGGCATCGACGTCGACGTCGACGACCTCGACGCTGACCTCCTGTTGGCCCTCGCCGACGAGGAACAGGCGCCGTCGGGCGTGCTGCAGGCGCTGCTGACGGCGGTCGCTGGTCCGTGGTGGGCGCCGTTCGTGCGCCGCGCTGCTGGCTTGCTTGACCTCGACACCGCCACCACCCGCGACCTTTTCGTCGGCATCGCCGATGGCGACCGCTGGATGCCCGGCCCTGGCGACGGCATTGATCTGTTTCACATCGACGGGGGCCCTGCTGTCGCTGGGGCCATCACGGGCTTTGTGCGCTTGGCGCCGGGGGCCACGTTTCCACACCACCGGCACATCGGCTTCGAGGACGTCCTCGTATTGCAGGGCAGTTTTTTCCACGCCGGCACCGAGATCCACGCGGGGATGGAGGCGCCGATGCCGCCGTCGTCGTCGCACGAGAACCGCGCCGGGGTTGGAGGCTGCGTGTACCTGGCCGTCAGCCGAGACGGCCTCGCCTTTGACGGCGAGGAACCCATCGGCCCCGACGATCCGCGCGCCTGACGTCGTGGCTCACAGTGGTTCGCGGACCTGGACCTTGCCGCCCGACGTCACCGTCACCGGCACGGTCTTTTTCTTGGTCCCGTCGCCAGTGGTCAGCGTGATCCCGTAGTGACCCGGTGGCAGCGTGAGCTTCATGGGCGTCTCGCCGTAGGCCTTCTTGCCAATGCTGACGAGAGCCCAGCTGTCGATGACGTCGACGTAGACAAAGCCTGGAGCCTTTGGGGCCTCGGCTGGATTCGGAGCGGCTTGGGTTCCCCTGGGGGCTGAAGTGCCTGGGGGCGTGGGTGGGGGCTGGGCGGCGACGCGAGGCGTGGCGATGGGCGCGGTTGCTGCCACCGGGGCGTCGACCGTCGCCGTCGCCGTCGGTGTCGTCGTCGTCGTCGTCGTCGGTGTCGTCGTCGGTGTCGTCGTCGTCGTCGTCGTCGTCGTCGGCTGTTCGCCACCCAGGGCGATGGCCAGGCCGCCAGCGGCGCCCAGGGCGACGATGAGACCGGCGGCGATCATCGCCCGCGGCGAGGTCGACTGCTGCATTGGCGTCGGCGTGGGCGCGGTGATGTGGGCGACCGTTGGCGGGGCGATGGTCTTGTGCTCGACCGGGACCAGGGTCCGGGTGGCGGGTGTGCCGTCCTGGTCGCCGTTGACGCCGCGGGCGGCCTCGAGCAGGTCACCGTCTTGGACCACGGTGTCGACGGGAGCCGCCGGGCTGCGTCGCGACGGTCGTGAGGGTTCACGGATGTTTCCTGCGGGGGCCGCCAGGTTCTTGCTGGACGCCGCTGAGCGCAGGGCATCAAACGACGCCACGGCCGCCAGCATGTCGGCGGGATCGTCGACCAGTTGGGTCAGCGGCGCCTGTCCGACGTGAAGGGCGTGGCCGGGCGGCGACACCGGATTGCGACCGCTGGAGACAAAAACCTGGCTGTCGTCTTGCGACAGTTCGTCCGTCGACGACACGCCGCCCGCCGGCACGGACGCGACTTCCAGCGTGGCCAGAGCGTCCACCGGCGACACGGTTGCCGCCGATGGCGACACCTGCGCTGGCATCAGCGGTGCCACGGCGGCCGCTTTCGCAGCGTGTTGATCCAACTGCGGCGCGTCGATGACCGCGGTCCGGCGCGGCACCGGCGCCTCGTCACCACCCATGATGCGGGCGTAGGCGGCGCCGACCTCGCACATGGCGGGGTCGATGGCCCCCGAGAACATGAAGCGGGACAGGGCCTGCTCCATCTCGCGCATGTCGCGAAAGCGCTCCGGCGGCGTGCCGGCCAGGGCTCGCAAGATGATGGCGTTCAGTTCGGCGGGGACGTCGCCACGGAGCGTCGCTGGCGACGGCACCTCGACGTTGAGCACCTTGCGGAGAATGGTGGCGTCGTTGTCGCCGCGAAACAGGCGCTCGCCACACAGCAGTTCCCACAGCACCACACCCAACGCCCATTGATCGAGGCGATGGTCGAAGGGCTTGCCCTCCGCCTGCTCGGGGCTCATGTAGGCGATCTTGCCCTTGACGATGCCCGTCGACGTGTGAGTGGCTCGTTCGGCGGCCTTGGCGATGCCAAAGTCCGTGATCTTCACCTCGCCGTTGCGGCTGATGAGGATGTTGTGCGGGCTGATGTCGCGGTGCACGAGCCCCAATGAGGCGCCACTTTCGTCTTTCAACTGGTGGGCGTGGTGGAGCCCGCGGCAGACGTCGATGCCGATCTGGGTGACCTCGCCAACGGTGAACGGGCGCTTTTTCTTGCGGCTTTGCTCGCCGAGGCGACGCAAGTCGGCCCCCTCGATGAGTTCCATCGCCAGAAAAAGCGTGGTGCCCGATTCTTCTTCGACCTCCCCGAAGTCAAAGACCTGCACGACGTTGGCGTGCTGGAGCCGGGCCGCCGTGCGGGCCTCGTCGCGAAACATCGTCACGAAGTCGTCGTCTTCAAGGAAGTGCGGCAGCACCCGCTTGATGCAGACCCGTTTCTCGAAGCCAGCCGTGGCGGTGCGAGC
>CAJBHN010000527.1 GCA_903952805.1 uncultured Myxococcales bacterium
GCCGGCATAGGTGACAACGACCCTGGCACCGAGGCGAGCAAGTTCGATGGCGATGGCCCGGCCAATGCCGCGCGAAGCACCCGTGACGACGGCGATTTTGTCTTGCAGTTCCATGGGATCTCCTGGGAAGCGTGGGAAGTGTTGGAATGTGGGCAGCGTAACGACCGGGCGGCGCGCTGGTTCAGTTGGCGAGGGCGGCCACGGTTGCCTGCAACGATGCCGGGTCCTCGACGTTGAGCAGCTTCATGCTGTCGGCAGAGAACCCGGGCGTGCGCTTGACCATGCCGATCAACGCCTTGCCCGGCCCGACCTCGACAAAGCGCGTGACGCCAGCCGCCAACAGAAACGTCGCCATCTCGGTAAACCGCACCGGGGCCGTCACCTGCTGCACCAGCAGCTGGCGCACGCGATCGACATCGCTGTTGGGCAGGGCTTCGACGTTGGTCACGACGGGAAAGCGAAACGGGGACACCGTCACACCGCCCAGGACATCGCTGAGGCGAGGCTGTACCGGCGCCATCAACGCACAGTGAAACGGCGCGCTCACCGGCAACGGCATGACCCGCTTGGCTCCCCTGGCTTTCAGCGCCGCAGTCGCTGTCTCGACGCCCTTGACGCTGCCGCCGATGACCGTCTGCTCCGGCCCGTTGAAGTTGGCGCAGGCGACGTAGGCGTCGTCGCTGCTGACGTCGGCGACGACGGCGCGAATGCTGTCGGCGTCCAGGCCCAACACCGCGGCCATGGCCCCCTGCCCCTCGGGCACCGCCTCTTGCATGAAGGTGCCGCGGGCACGCACCGCGCGCACGGCGTCGTTGAATTCCAGGGCACCGGCGGCCACCAGGGCGGCGTATTCGCCCAGCGAATGGCCGGCTGCGAACGAGGCCGCCAAGACACCACCGTCGACGCCGGCCTCCTGCAACGCCCGCAGGCAGGCCACCGAGACCGTCACGATGGCCGGCTGGGTGACCGCGGTGCGTTTGAGGTCGTCGGCGGGGCCATCGTTGATGATGGCCGAGAGCTTGAAGCCCAGTGCCTCGTCAGCTTCCTCGAAGGTGCGGCGCGCTGCCGGTGACACCTCACTGAGCGCGCGCCCCATGCCCACGGTCTGACTGCCCTGCCCGGGAAACAACAACGCCACCGACATCAGAGACCTCCTGGTACGTCTGGTTCGGCATCTCGCTAGCAGGCCCGACCGCAAACAGTCAGATGGTTTCTCCGGGGCGTCGCCCAAACACAACGTCGCCGGTGGTCGGCGACGGAGAGCGGAATCCGAGGGTCGTATCAGTTTTTGGAGTCGAAGCGGCCGGCAAGGTAGCCGCCGTCATCGAGGTCGACGCGGAAGCTGCCGACCACGCTGCCAGCCTCGTTGGTGTCCAGGGTCAACGTGCCTGCGAGCGAAACGGCGCGCTTGGCATCATCGCCAGTCGAGATGAGTTCGCCGCCATCGTCGAGGGAGTCACGCACGATGGTGCCCTCCACGACCTCGACATTGGGGCGAGCATCGCCAAAAGCACCGGTGCCGACGTCGATAACCTCGCCCACTGGCAAGTTCGTCAAGTCGCGCAGGTCGACGCTGACGGTGCGCAAGGCATTGGCGCTGTCGTCGATCTCCAGAAACACGAGGAGCACTTCATCGCCCGACTGGCCCCGGGCTTCGGGCGTGTCGTTGAAGATGGCGAAGTCGCGACTGTCGAAGACGCCTTCGATGACCGGGAGGGCGCATCCGGAGTTCAACCCACAAACGGCCGCCGCGATTGCGAGACAGATATGGGCGGTTGCGGAGTTCATATGTCTCATTCTGATGGACGAGAACCTGTCTCGCAAGTGCGAGACACGGTCAGTGAGACAGGTAGCCAGCGGGATCCAAGGAGAGTTCATGGTGGCAGCGTGCCCCACACTGGCGCCGCTTTCCTCTTTTTGGCCACACATGAAAATTGCTGTGGATTTCAGGGCTTCTGGCTGAAACCCCCAGCAGTGCATCTGCTTTTCATCTCAGCTGGCCGCCGCCAGCGCAGCCAGCGCCCTGCGGAGACGAGACAGGTGAAATCTTCGCTTTTTCAGTGACTTGGCGGAAATCACCGCCTGTGTCACCGATCACAGCCAGTCCAGCCGATCAGGGAGCGTCGTGCGCCGGCGCCGGACTGTCTCAGTCGAAGTTGCCTGTCTCAACGTCTGGCGGTGTGCTGTGTCTCATGGAGGAAGGGGGTGCCTCGCAAGGCGTCCAGATCGGCCGCACCGATGCCGAACATCGC
>CAJBHN010000528.1 GCA_903952805.1 uncultured Myxococcales bacterium
ACTGATGCCCGCCACCAGCACGGGCAATACCCAGGCGGGACGACGACGGCGGGCCAGCGACGACGGCGACGACGGCGACGACGGCGACGACGGCGACGACGGCGACAACGACTGCGCCACCGTCTGTCCGATGGCGGCGCCGTCGCCGGGGAAGCCCCGCTGACGCACCGTGGGCATGGCCTCGAGATCGTCGAAGTCCGAGACCCGGGGGTGCTCAATGCCCTCGTCGCCGTCGAGGATCTTGCGGCCAGGTTTGTCAGCGACGGTGGAGTCGCCGACCTGATCGGCGGCAAAGGAGCGCGAATAGGTGCCCGTCTTGTGGGGCTCGAGATCACGAGGTGGTCGCGGCGAGCGCGAGGCCTCCATGAAGGACTGGTGCCGCTCCGCGAGTGTTTTGCCCAGCAGGGGCTTGAGGAAGGCAGCGATGGCCTCTGACGAGGTGTCGAGGCCGCGGGCAGCGTCGGCGAGGGCCTTCTTCATGGCTTCGGCGGTCTGGAAGCGGGCGTCCTTCTTGGGCTGCAGGGATTTCTCGACGGCGGCGACGACGACGGTGGGCACAGCCTTGCGGATGGCCCGCAGGTCGCGCAGCTCACCGCCGACGATGGCTTGCATCGCTTCCAGCTCGCTCTTGCGCTTGAACAAGCGTTCGCTGGCGAGGAGCTCCCAGGCCACAATCCCCAGGGCGAAGACGTCGGCTCGACGGTCGAGGGGCTCCTGCTTGCACTGCTCGGGCGCCATGTAGTGCACCTTGCCCTTGAGGGCGCCAGTGCGGGTGTTGTCGAGGCCGGTGGCTTCGGTGGCCTTGGCGATGCCGAAGTCGAGGAGCTTGACGTGGCCGTCGGCGGTCACCATCAGGTTGTGGGGGGAGATGTCTCGATGAACGAGCCCCAGGGTCTTGCCATGCCCATCGGTCAGTTCGTGGGCGGCGTGGGCGCCAGCGCAAGCCTGCATGGCGAGGCCCAGGGCGACGCCAACGGGGATGGGCTGACCGGCTTCGATGGCGGCCACCAGCAAGTCGCGCAGGGAGCAGCCAGCGACGTACTCCATCGACAAAAATGGCAGGCCGGAGTCTTCGCCGAGCTCGTGGATTTGCACCACATTGGGATGATTGATGCGGGCGACGTAGCGGGCCTCGGCGAGAAACATCTCGACGAAGGCGTCGTGGACCGCGAGGTGGGGCAAGATCCGCTTGATGACGACGAGGCGCTCCAGCCCCGCCAACTGCCGCTCCACGCAGATGAAGACCTCAGCCATACCCCCCGTCGCCAGGCGGTCCAACACCTGGAAACGGCCGATCGACTCGGGGATGGGGAGCTGGGCGGGGACCAGATGGCCGCCGTCGCTCCGAGAGCGGGATATCACTCGCCCACTGTACCCCGGCTGAGTCCCGCTGACGAACTCCGCACGGCCCGCAAGGGAATCGGTCGGACGGCGACGGCTCAGCGCCTGGTGCGCCCCGTCGGTCGTGGGACGGAGGCGCCAGTGACGACCGCGGCGATGATGTCGGCCAGATCGGGCGGCGGCGGCGCCTGCAGGGTCAGGCGGAGCCCGGTCCGCGGATGCAGGAAGGAGACAAAGCCCGCATGCAAGGCCTGGCGGGTCAGCCGCTGCACGACGTCGCGGACGGCCCCGGGCTCGAGGCGCTTGTCGCTGCCGCCGCCGCCGTAGAGGGCGTCCTGCAGCAGCGGATGGCCGCGGTCAGCGAGGTGGGCGCGGATCTGGTGGGTACGCCCCGTATGCAAGGTGACGTCGACGACGGCCACGCCGTTGTGGACCGCGCGCGTGACGACGTCGGTGTGGGCCAGGCGCACCATACCCACGCGATCGCCGTCGGGAGGAGGGAGCTTGGTGGTGAAGCGACGCCGGTCGTGGTCGGCGCCCCGGTGCCCCGTCACGATCGACACGCAGGCCCCCACCGGCCCCGGCGCTCCCAGGCAGCAGGCCACATAGCGCTTGTCGACGGTGCGGCCTGCGAACTGGGCCGCCAGCCCCCGCAGGGCCTCGTCGTTCTTGGCCACCAACAACAGCCCCGAGGTGTCCTTGTCGAGGCGGTGGACGATGCCTGGCCGCTGCTCGCCGCCGATGGTCAAATCGGGAAAGCGAAACAACATGCCGTTGGCGACGGTGCCGTGCTCATGACCAGCCCCCGGATGGACCAC
Organism: uncultured Myxococcales bacterium; assembly: GCA_903952805.1. GTDB lineage: Bacteria > Myxococcota > UBA727 > UBA727 > VGSZ01 > VGSZ01. Next base: position 2,160 of record CAJBHN010000528.1, read on the forward strand.
GAGGCCCGCGGGCTTGTCGATCACGCACAGATCGTCGTCGTCATAGACAAAAGTCAGCGGCACATCTTCGGCGATGAGGGTCGTGGGCGCCGGCGGCGGCACGCTGATGTGCAGCCGCTCTCCCCCCCGCAGCCGGACCGAAGCCTTGGTGGCGACAACGCCGTCGACGCGCACACGACCCTCGGCGACCAACTGCGTCAGCCGGGAGCGGGACAGGCGATCGCGGGCGACGGCGCCGGTCAGGGTGGTGACGACGACGTCGAGACGACCACCACCAGCCCAGGGCACGGCGAGATCGAGGATGCGGTCGGCAATGGTGGAGGAGGCAGTCGTGGAGCTGAGGCCCGCGTGGTCGAGGACAACGTCGTCGAGGTCGGCGTCGTGAAGGTCGACGTCGTCAACATCGACATCATCAAGCGCTGCGTCGTCGACCGGAATGCTGCCGGCTCTCACCAGATCTTCGACTTCACGTGGCCCTTGGACTTCAAAATGATGTCGACGACGGCACGGTCGAAGAAGTTGGTCCGCTCAAAGAGGTCGGCGGCCACGCGGGTGCGGTACAGCTCGCGCCCCTCCTCGATCTCGTCCTGCAGCTCGGTGAAGAGCTTGTCCTCGGTGAGGCCGCGCAGGATCTTCTCCTCGTTGTAGAGGGAAATGTCCGAGGCGATGGTGCGTGCCAGACGGATCGCGCGCTCGGGAGTGTCGATGGGCTGTGCCATGGGGTGCTTGTAGCAGACGAGGGCGGCGGACCGAAAGTTCGTCGTCGTTTGCCGACTCTCGTGACCCGGTCGACAGGGCCAGCGCGGCCCCGCTTAACGGCCGAAGCGGGCGATAAAGGCAAGGTAGCCGTCGGCGAGCTTCTGCTTGTCCACCCGCAGCACCCGGGCGATTTGGGTCAAGAAGCCGCGCAGGTAGACCCGTGAAGGCAAGGCGTCGAGGTCCTGCTCCTCGATGGCCGCCAGGTAGGGGCGGCGGATCTTGGTGGCCTCGGCGAGTTCGTCGATGGTCAGGCTGCGGGCCTCCCGCAGGCGACGCAAGGTCTGACCGTTGACCTCGCCATCGAGGGAGAAGATCCCCGGCAGCGGCGTCGGCGTCGAGGTGTTGGGCACTTCAGTGGGGCGAGGCGTGCCCGACGACACAAATGACGTCGGCCGTGGCGCCGCTGGCGGCAACGGCGACCACGACGTCCGCGACGGCGTCGGCGGCACCGTCGACCCGAGCATGGCTGGTTGGGGCAGCAGCGTCGCCGCGGCACCGGCCCGGGCCGGCGACGACACGGGTGCGGGGGGCACCGTGGCGGGGGGCACGGTCGCGGGGGGCACGGTGGCGCTTCGGTTGTCGCTGCCCTCCACGGGAGCCAGGAAACGCAGCGACGGCGTCAAGGTCCGCGGCGTCAGCGTCACCATCGGCGCGGTCGTCGGCGTCGTCGGCGTCGTCGTCGGACCGTCGGCGTCGTCGCCATCGAGGGAGCGGTCATAGGCCTGGCGGCGCTCGACGTCGCCGAGGATGGCCAGGGCGGCTTCGATGTCGAGGCGGGCCACCGCGATGGCGGCGGGATCGAGCAGGAAATACCCGCCCAGGTGCCGCCCCTCGATGAGGGCGACGGCCCGCTCATAGGCCAGCAGCAGTCCGGTGGCGTCGACGTCGCGGTCAACGTCGAGGACCTGGTACCAGGTGTCGGCGCCACGGGGTCGCTCCGGCAAGTGGTCGAGATCGAGCGTCGTGGAGGTCATGCGGCCTCCGCTTCGATGGGCGACAACAACACGCGCTCGGCGAGGGTGTCGAGGGCGCGCGCAATGGGCGAGTTGGGCGCCGCCACCCGCAGGGGCTGACGCAGCCGCACGGCCCGACGCACGGTCTCGTCGTCGGGCAACACCCCCAGCACGTCGAGGCGCAGGCCCAGGAAATGGTTGCACGCGCTCGCCATGTCGAGAGCAACCGTGGCGTCGTCGCTGCCGTCGTCGTCGTGCTGGCGGGCCTGATTCAGCACCAACCGGGGCACAAAGCGGCGCATCTGCTCGTGGACCACGCGGCCGACGTCGGGGTTTCGCACGGCAATGGCCCGCAGCAGATCGGCGGGGGCATGAAGCTGGCGCGCTCCACGCTGGCTGCGGGCCTCGTCGACGAGGTCCTTGATGCCATAGGCCTTCTCAATCACCGCCAGGCGCCGGAAGAAGGCCGCCTTCAAGAATCGATAGGCGTTTTCGATGCTGGTGGGCTCAGGCAGCACGACGAGGATGCCGAGGTGGGCGATGAGGAAGAAATCGAGGGTGTTGTAGGATGTGCCGGCCCCCAGATCGAGGATGACGACGTCACAGCTGGCCTGGCTCAGCTGCCGCAGCAGCCGCATCTTGGCGGCGTGGTTGGGGTTGGCGGCGCCGATGTCGTCAAGAGCCCCCGACACAAAGCGCAGATTCTCAAACGGTGTGCTGACGGTGACGTCGTCGAGGGTGGCACGACCGCTGACGACGTCGGACAAGGTCACCAGCGGTGGGGCGACGCCCAGGACGGTATGGGCATTGGCGCCACCGAGGTCGGCGTCGACGAGGAGCACCTTTTGGCCACGGGCAGCCAGAGCGAGGGCCAGGTTCGTCGAGACCAAGGTCTTGCCGACGCCACCTTTGCCGCCACCCACAGCCACGATCCGGCCTGATCGCACCTCGGACATACTTGAAGTGTAGTCACCAAGCCCCCGAATGATCACAAAAAGCGCTACCGACCGAGCTCGACGGTGCGGAAACGTGGGTTCGCCACCGACCCGCGCCCCCTGCTCGCGCCCACCACCACCGGCGACAGCGTGGCGCGGCGCTGATCAGGGTGCGCCAGACGACGACGCGGCCGTCGGCAGGGTCAATTCCGCGATGGTGCCGCCCTCCAACGCCGGGCGCAGATCCAGGGCGCCACCCATCTCCCGTGCCAACTGCTGCGACGTGTAGAGCCCCAGGCCCGTCCCTTCGGTCTTGGTGGTCACAAAGGGCTCAAACAGCCGCTGGCGCACGCGCTCAGGCACCCCGGCGCCGCGATCGCGCACCTGGATCCGCGCCAGCCCACCCGCGACCTGCGCCGACACGGTCACCAGGGGGCCCCGGCCATCGTCGCTGCTGGCCGCCAGGGCGTTTTGGATGAGATTCATCAAGATCTGCAACACGCGATCGGCATCGACGTCGCCCACCACCCAAAGGCTGTCGTCGTCGATGAAGACGGCGCCGTCGCTGCTGCCCACCATCTTGGTGGCCCGACGCGCCACCTCGGACAAGGGCGCGCGCAGGCCACGACGACGACCGCTCTCATTGGCCGTCGACAACAACGATTGGGTCAGCGCGCGACAGCGCCGGGTCTCTTCGATGATGAGCGCCAGGCTCTCCTCGACGTCGGCGCGCACTGTGGCCGGCAGCAGGGTGGCCGCCAGCGCCGCTCGCAGGTCTTTGGCCAACGTCTGCATCGTGGTCAGCGGGGTGTTGAGTTCATGGGCCACCCCCTGCATGGCCCGCCCCAAGGTGGCCAGGCGCTCGAGCATGACGTGGCGCTGCTCCACCAGCAGGCTCTCGGTGCGGTCGACGGTCAAGAAGGCCTGGCTGACCCGGGGGTGAGACGGCTTGAGCCCCACCAACTCGATAACGCGCTCGCCGTCGGGGCCGGCGACGCTGAAGCGCTCGACCGTCCGCCGCCCCATGGTTGCACCAGCGATGTCGCCCGCTGCGGCAGGCAATTCGACGTCGAGGGTCGCCAGCGCGCGCTGGATGGCCGCCGCCGCCGACGGCACCTTGGCGAGATTGCCTTCATTTTGCAGCAGCGTGCGCCCGTCGCGATCTTGCACCTCGACGCCGACCCGCAAGGCCGTCAGCATCTCCAGCAGCAGCCCCAGGGCGCGCTCAGCGTCTTGTTGCTGGGCCTTGACCCCGTCACGCTCTCGGGCGCTGCGCTCGGCGGTGACGAGAGACAGATAGCCAAGCCCGACCACCAACGTGACAAGGGCAATGGCCCACAGCAGCGCCGGCGGATTGCGCAGCGCCGGCATCGGCAACCAACCCGCCTGGTCGAGACCAAACAAGATCAACATGCAGACCAGGCTGGCCACCGACGAAAACAGGGCGCCACGTCGACCGTTCAGCAGCGCGCCCAGGACGACCTGAAACGAATACGAGGCCGACAAGGGGTTTTGCACGCCTCCCGACCACGCCAACAACCACGTCAGCATGACGAGGTCGACGACGGCGTGCAGCAGCAATTCATTGCGACCGACCGCGCTGTCTTGACGGGTCCGCCACAGCAGCACGCCGTTGACGGCGACCATGGTCACGAGGCCGACGACGATGGCCGGCGTCGACACGAAGTCCCACGACAAGGCAATGGTGACCAGGACACCGACCATTGCCCCGGTGGCCGCCCACCAGCGCAACCCCGCCAACCAGCGCAGTCCCCGCCGCCTCTGCTCCTCGCGATCGGGGGTATCCCACCAGCCATCGGCGACTTCGACAGACATGCTCCCTGGTAGCGTTGAACGGGTCCGCCGTCGACGCCGCCACCGGGACGCGGGTATCCACCGAGACACCGATGTGGCACGGCACCGCGCCACCATCTTCAGCCCAATGAGGTCCCCCATGAGCGCCCCCATCCAAACCGCTGTCGTCGTCGGAGCCGGCACCATGGGCCACGGCATCGCCCAGGTGTTGGCTCAGGCTGGCATCTCAACCACCCTCGTCGACCTCAACCCCGACGTCGTCAAAATCGGCCACGCCAAGATCGTCGAGAACCTCGACAAGGGCGTGCAGAAGGGCAAGCTCAGCGACGCCGATCGCGACGCCACCCTGGCTCGTCTGCGCACAGCGACGACGACGGCGCCGCTGTCAGAGGCCGACTTGTTGGTCGAGGCCATCCCCGAGCGGCTGGAGCTCAAGGCGCGCTTGTTTGCCGAAGCCGACGCCGTCATGCCGGCGGGAGCGATGCTGGCGTCCAATACGTCGTCGCTGTCGATCGCCGCCATCGCCGCCGCCACCAAGAGGCCCGACGCCGTCATCGGGCTGCACTTTTTCAACCCCGTGCACATCATGAAGCTGCTGGAGATCGTGCGGGGCCCGTTGACGTCGGAAGCTACGCTGCAGGCCGCCCGCGACCTCGCCCAGCGCCTCAACAAGACGGCCATCGTCGTCAACGATGCCCCCGGCTTTGCCACCAGCCGCCTGGGCATCTGTCTGGGCAATGAGGCCATGCGCATGCTCGAAGAGGGGGTCGCCTCCGCCGCCGACATCGATGCCGCCATGAAGCTCGGCTACGGCCACCCGATGGGGCCGTTGGCTTTGTCCGATCTGGTGGGCCTCGACGTCCGCTTGAACATCAGCGAAGGCTTGTTCACCGAGCTTGGCACCGACGGCTTTCGGGCTCCACGCCTGCTGAAGCGTCTCGTGACGCTGGGCCATGTCGGCAAGAAGGCGGGGCGCGGTTTCTATCTGTGGAACAATGGCGAGATCGTGGGGGAAAACCCTGCCGCCCGCCGCCAGCCCGTCTGACTCCGAGGCTTCGTGTCGCATGCCGAATTGTCCGCCGCACCAAGTGCCGTGACCGCGCTGACGTCGCCGTCGCCGTCGCCGTCGCCGTCGCCCTCGCCGTTGTCCTCGCCGTCGGCAACCCGGTTGGCCGGCTGGCGCGAGGTCTCGGCGCGATTGATGTTGGTGGTGGTGGTGATGGGCAGTGGGCTGGCGCTGTTTTTCCACCTCGACCAGGACAGCGACGTCGGCCGGACCCTCGCCTGGGCGGTCATCGGCTACAGCGCGTTGTTGGTGGTGCTGGCGGTCCCCACCGCGATGCTGGCCAGCCGCCCCATGGCGCGGCTGCAGCGGGCCCTCGACGACGGCATCCCCTCGACGCTGCTGTCGCCAGTCGACGTGGTGAGCGCGTTGCGCTTGCCGCATCGCATTTTTGCCGCCGTCGTCGCCTTCAGCGTTGTCGTCGCCATCGCCTTCGCCGTCGCTGCCCACCTGAATCCCGCCTGGGCGCCGTGGGGCGTATTTTTCACCGGTGGCCTGGCGGTAGCGGTCATTTCGGGGGCGGCCCACGCCTATGCCTTGCGCTGGTTGGTGGTGAAGCGCGTGGCCCCGGTGCTGCTGCCCGAAGGGAGGCTCGACCACCTCGGTGACGACGTCGCGCTCACCCCCACCTGGCACCATCTGCTGTTGTTGACAGCCACGCTGGGCATCTGCTGGCCGACCCTCAGCTACCTGGTGCTCACGTGGGGCCGCAACCCCGGCAAGTCGTCGGCGGCAGTCATGCTGCTGCTCTACATCGCCATGACCACCCACCAGATCACGGGGATCGTGGCCTCGGTGGCCCGGCCGGTGGGCCATCTGCGCGACCGCATGATCGACGTCAAAGATGGCATGCTGCACACGCGCGCCCGCATCGACGCGCTTGATACTTTTGGGCGTTTGTCGTCGGAGTTCAACCATATGGTCGACGGTCTGAAGCAGCGGGAGCTGCTCAAAGAGACCTTTGGCCGCTACCTGACCAAGCAAGTCGCCGACGAAATCCTCGCCGGCCGCGTGGCCCTCGGCGGCGAGCGACGCCAGGCCACCGTGCTGTTTTCCGACATCCGTGGCTTCACCGAGATGTCTGAGCGCATGTCACCCGAGGAGGTCGTGGCCTTCTTGAACGAATACCTCACGATCATGGTCGACTGCGTCATTGACCACGGCGGGGTCCTCGACAAATTCATCGGTGACGCCGTCATGGCCGTCTTTGGCGCCCCCATCAGCGCGGGATCCCTCGCCGACGATGCGAAGGCCGCCGTCGCCTGCGCGCAGACCATGGGTCAGCGTCTCGACGAGCTCAACCTCCGACGGGCCGCCGCAGGTCTG
>CAJBHN010000529.1 GCA_903952805.1 uncultured Myxococcales bacterium
CGAAGTCTACGACGGCGACGCCCTCGGCGACTTCGGCCTCGACCCCGTGGTCGGCGCGGTCGACGGCGGCGTGGTCGACGGCGGCGTGGTCGACGCAGTCGACGGCGGCGTGGGCGACGCGGTCGACGGCGGCGTGGTCGACGCGGTCGACGCGGTCGACGGCGGCGTGGTCGACGCGGGCGCTCCCAAGACCAAACGGCGCTACAAGAGCGGCATCGCCATCGTGGGTGATCGGGGGCTGATGTACCTGGTCGCCGACGACGACAGCGCTGCGGCCTTCGCCGACGTCGTCAACACCTGGCCCGACGTCGTAGGTCCCTCAGTCCGCTTGAGCCTGGTCGTGACGCCGACGGCGACGCACTACTACCTGCCTGCCGAGCAACAGGACAAGAGCGCTCCCCAGGATGAAAACCTCGCGGTCATCCGACAACGTCTGCGGCCCGAGGTGCATATGGTCGACGTCGACCAGGCCTTGGCCCCCCATGTCGACGAACCGATCTTTTTCCGCACCGACCATCACTGGACGGCGCTGGGTGCGTATTACGCCTACGCCGCCTGGGCGAAGCAGGAGGGCTTTGTCCCCGTTGAACTCAAGGACCTTGAGAAGCGAACCCATCCACCGGTGCTGGGCAGCATGCATCGCTTTACGCAATCCAAGGTCCTCAAGGCTGTCCCCGATCCGATCGACTATTGGCTGCCCGCCGTCGTCTACACCGGCTGGCGCAACCGGTCGCTCAACGAGGCACCGCGACCGGCCACCTTCATCGTCGAGCGGCAGAAGAACTATGCGGTCTTCCTGGGTGGCGACGACCCCCAGCTCACAGCCACCACGACCGTGAAGAATGGTCGGCGCGCCCTGCTGGTGAAGAACTCGTTTGGCAACGCGTTTGCGCCCTTCTTGTTGCATCACTTCGAAGAAGTCGTCGTCGTCGACTACCGCTACTACGACCGCAGCCTGGCGGCTCTCATCAAGGCCCGGGGGATCACCGATGTGATTCTGCAAAACGCCACCGTGACCGCCAACACCCGGGGCCACACCGCCCGCTTGCGCGATGCCTTGAAGGGGACGGGAACAGCCTGGGAGACGATGACGCCGGAAAAAGACGCCGCCGACGTCAAGAAGTTTCAGGAAGAACATGGCATCGTCGCCCCGAAGGGGCCCTGACATGCAGCACCCGGCGCTGGCTCTCGTCGTGTTGTTGGCTTGGTTGGCGCCCTCGGCGCCGGGCCTGGCAGCGCCGTTGTTGCGTGACGGCGACCGCGTCGTCTTCTTCGGCGACAGCATCACGGTGGCCCACACGTTTTCGCGAGCCGTCGAAGAATATGTGCTGACGCGGGATGCCGACAAACACATCAGTTTCATCAACGCCGGCGTCGGCGGCCACACCGCCAGCGACGGACTGGCCCGGCTGGAGGTCGATGTCCTCGCCCACCACCCCACGGTCGTCGTCGTCAACTTTGGCATGAACGACTCGGCCTACCCCGACGGCAGCGACGGCGCGGCCTTCGAACGCAACATGGGCAGGATCATCGATGCGTTGCAGCACGCGGGCGTGCGCCACGTGCTGTGGGCTGACACGACGCCCTACGACCCCGGCAACGGTGCCAAGAGCGGCAAGAGCAAGGCGCGCAGCGCGCGGATTGCCGAGTTGGTCGCCTACACCGCCGTCGAGAGCGCCCGACGGGGCGTGACCCTGGTGCGCTGGCACCAGCCCATCGTTGAGGCCGTCAACGCCTGGAAATCGGCCGGACGCAGCGAAGCGCTCATCCCCGACAAGGTGCATCCGGGGCCGGCCTTGCATGCGGTCATGACGACGCAGCTGTTGCGCGCCCTTGGCTATGCGCCGGCGGCCGAACTCATCGCGGGCCAATTCGAGAGCGGTACGCTGCGCTTCAGCAGTGGCGGTCCGACGTCGGTGGCCTGGAGTGGTGTCGTGCCGCTGTCGTTCCCGGTGTCGGGTGTGGCTCCACCTGTCACCTTGCTTGGCTCAGCGAAGGACGCGAATGATTTGGCGGCTCGCGACGGGCTCGCGTTGCGAGAGGTGCGATTCCTGATCAGCGGTCTGCCCGCGCACCGTCGCTTTCGCCTGCAGGTGGGCACCGTCGACGTGGGCCGCTTCACCGGGGTCCAGCTTGGTCAGGGGGTCGATCTCATGGCGACCACGACGGAGCCAATCCGCCCGCCTGCTCCCCCTGGCACGACGATGACGCTGGCTGCCACCCCGCCGCCGACGTTTTCGGCGTGCAGCGCCACCACGGGAAATCCGCTGCAAAACGATCACGACTGCCTGTGGGGCCAACTGTTCCAGCGGGACCAACTGCGGGTCGCCATGCGCCATGAAAAGACCCGCTGGCTGCCGGATTTCGTCGACGCGAGGCTCGAGGCTTTTATCGCGTTTCAAGCGCAGTGGGCCGTCGACGCAGACGCCACGATTCGCCACACTGTCAGGGCGCGCCGTGCTGGCAGCCACGACATCACGATCGTGCCAGAGTGAACATCATGTCGATGCCGAACGAACTGCAAGACGGGTTGTTTGGAAGGCTGGCGGTCCACCGTCGGCTCATCACGCTTGAACAGCTGACGAGCGCGACCGCCGAGCAATCGCGCCTGGGCATGTCGAGCTTGAGGGATATCCTGGTGACAACCGGGCTGCTGGACGAAGCGAGTTGCGCTGCCCTCGAGGTCGCCCAGGAAGAGATTCTTCGTCGCCGCGCGGACGAAGAAGAGCATCGGTTGGAAGAACCCAGCGTGATTGTTCAGCTCCCGGTGCCCGTCCCGGTGCACGCCGAGGTGCCCGCCGTAGCGCAGGATGCCGCGGCCGCTGTTGCCAGCCGGCTGGCGTCTCGGTCATTCAGCGTCTTCGTCAGTCTCGATGACGAATCTGAAATGGAGATCGCGGCCGAAGCGTTGACCAGGGCGACCGCCGCCAGCGCCCGCGCGTGGCTTGTGGACGTCTTGCACGGCGCCACGCGCCAGGGCGCTTCAGACATCCACATCCACGCCGGCGAAGCGGTGCGCATGCGTCGCTTTGGCGCCCTGTGGCCCTTGACCGCCGCCCAACCAAGCGCCGTCACCGAACTCGCCCTGCGCTCTCTGCTTGATCACAGCGCTGCGGGCCGCCTGGCACGCGACGGTCACGTCGACGGGGTCTTTACGGAGCCAGGGGTTGGGCGTTTCCGCTTCAATGTCTATCGGCAGCTGTGGGGGCTCGACGGGGTGCTGCGGGTGGTGCGCAACCGTCCGCCCACGTTGACCAGCCTGGGGCTGCCGCCATCGTTGGCGCGGCTGACAACGTTTCGCCAGGGCATCGTCCTGGTCACGGGTCCCGCGTCGTCGGGCAAGAGTTCTACGATGGCGGCCCTCGTACACATGATCAACGAGGAGAGGGCTGAGCACGTCGTCACCGTCGAAGATCCCATCGAGGTGCTGCACACCCCCATCCGCTGCATCGTCAACCAGCGGCAGGCCGGTCGTGACACGTCGTCGTTTGCAAGAGCGATGCGGGCGGCGCTGCGCGAAGACCCCGATGTCATCGTCATTGGTGAGCTGCGCGATCGAGAAACCGCCCAATTGGCGCTGACGGCCGCCGAGACCGGGCACCTGGTCATTGCCACCCTGCATACCCACAGCGCGGTGCGCACCATCAATCGCGTCATCGGCGAATTTCCGCCGGCTCAACAAAGCAACGTGCGCGCCATGCTGAGCGAATCGCTGCGCGCGGTGGTGAGCCAGCGCTTGCTCCCCCGCAAAGATGGCCTCGGCGTGGTGCCGGCCGTGGAGATTCTCATGGCCACGCCAGCCGTCGCGAACCTGATTCGGGACAGCCGGGTTCACCAGCTGCGCTCGACGATGCAAACCGGCACGGCCATGGGCATGCAGACGCTGGACGCTTCGCTGCAAATCCTTGTCAATGCGGGCACCGTTGACGTCGAGGTTGCCCGCCGCGTCGCTGAGGACCCCAAGGCCATCGTCGCCCCACCGCACCCATCTCCACCGCAGGTCAGTTGACATGGCCCGTCTCGACGCCCTCCTGCGCCATGTGCGGCAGCACAACGGCAGTGACCTGCACCTGTCGGCGGGGCTGCCGCCATATGTGCGCGTCAGCGGCCAGCTGCACGCCATTGA
>CAJBHN010000530.1 GCA_903952805.1 uncultured Myxococcales bacterium
CCCGCGACGAAGCCACCCAACGGTTCTTCCAGACCGTGCAGAATAAGATGCACTGGGCCGCCCACGGCCACACCGCCGCCGAAGTCATCGTCGAGCGCGCCGACGCCGACCAGCCGAACATGGGGCTGACGTCGTTCGCCGGTGAGAGGCCCACCCGCGCCGAAGCACAGATCGCCAAAAACTACCTCGACGCCGACGAGCTCGACGCGCTCAATAAGATCGTCACGGCGTATCTCGATTTCGCCGAGGTCCAGGCCTTGAGCCGCAAGCCAATGACGATGGCGGCGTGGATCACGAAGCTCGATGATTTCTTGCGGTTGGGTGACCGCGAAATCCTGACCCATGCCGGCCTCGTCAGCCGCGAGGTCGCCGACGACAAGGCCAGCGCCGAGTTCAAGCGATTTCAGGCGGGAGCAGGTCCCTCGCCGGTGGAGCGGGCCTTCGACGACGCTGTGCAGGCCAGCAAGCTGTTGGCGAAGGCCAAGAAGCCATGAGCGGGCGCCAATCCCGCCACACTGAGCCGGTCGACACCAAGCTCGGGTTGATCTGGAGCTACGACGAGGTCAATCGACACCTCATTGCGGACGAGGTTCGGGGTCGGGCTTGGATTCTCGCTCGCGCTGCCGACCCTGCCTTTTCGGGTTCGATACCGACGGACTTTGACATTCTCGATGTGCAGCGCACGATATTTTCATGCCCGATTTCACCGTCCGCGTGTCGGCCCTGCTAAAGAGCAGCGACGAACACAGCTCTTTGGCTGAGAGCCTCGGCCGTTTCGATGGCCAGCCGATTCGATTTCCCGATCGATGTGGTCCAGGACCCGCATTTCTCCAATGGCATGCCCGTCATTTCGGCTTTATGACCTGAACGAGGATCCGCGTGCCACCCAAGTCAACCACCATCCTCCTCACAACCCTCCTCCTCGCCACCACCGCCCACGCCTCCGACGTCGACCTCCTCCTGCCCCTGCGCGGATGGTTCAGCACCCTCATCCTCCTCGCCGCCCTGGTGCCAACCCTCCCCATGGCCCCCGTCGCCGCCGTCGCCGGCCTCTACGCCCTGTTCGGCGAGCGGCGCCATGCCCTCGGCCTGGGCACCCTGCTGCTGACCGCCACCAGCCTGGCGGGCCTTGCCGTGCTCGTCACGGGCCTGGGAAACAACGACCCGTCGAACAACCAGGCGGCCATGGCAGCGATTGTCCTCCCCGTGCCCCTGACGGCACTCCTCCTCTGGCGCGGCATGATTCGGCATTGGACGGCGGACAAGAAGACCACGGCGGGCATCATCGCCCTCTTCATCGGCGGCGCGTTCTTCATCGGCGAGCTGCTGTACTGGCGAGCCATCCCGAGCGGCTGACGGGTCGCGTTCAATACCCACCACGAATGCCACCCCGACCGAGTCCGCGACTGCCAGCGCCTCCACACGGGTGAGGGTGTGATGACTCGTCAAGGGACCTGGAGACCATTCGCAGCCGACATCGTGGTTGCCCACTCCCGCATGATCGTCATCTTGTCGCGAAGAGCGGCCGCAAGTTGATCGAAGGTAATGCACTCGACCTTCTTGGAGTCAACCGCGACCCGGTGCACTCTGAACGCGAAGCGGTCTTTCTCAATGGGCCCGACAACGCCCGCATCTCGTCCAATCAAGAGAGCGGCCGTGAACACGGGTTCGCGAACCCCAAATCTGCCTTCCATTTGTGCGGTCTGACGTTGGGTGTCCAGTTGATGCAACCAATCGAGAATCTGGCTGTACCCATGCTCAAATCTTGGCGACCATTCTCGAGTCGCCTTGGTGCCCACCTTCCGGAAGATTGAATCCTCCTCGGCGTTTTCCAACTCGATGACCACGTATGCTGCCCGACGCGAGTCCCCGATAACGACGTCAGCACGAAAATCTCCCCAGAGGTCATACTCAGCCGCAATTCTGTCTGGCACGCCAATCACAGAAAAGAGGAGACCCAGGGATGCAACGAACTGGTCATTCGCCTTGA
>CAJBHN010000531.1 GCA_903952805.1 uncultured Myxococcales bacterium
AGGCGGGCGGCGTCGTCGAAGCGCAGCGCCAACAGGTCACTGCCGGGGAAGGTGACGGCGGCGGCCACGGTAGCGTCGCCGTCAAACGCGACGGTACATGGCACCGGCAGCAGTGGATCGCGGGCGAGCGACGCCTCGCCAGCGGGGTCGATGACGACGTCGATCAGCGCTGCCCGGGCGGGTTCAAACACGCCGGCGCCGAGCGCGGCGGGGGCCTGGTTTACGGCGCCGAGGGTTTCTTCACCGGCCACGAAGGCGCCGACGCCGTCAGGCAGTCTGCTCCACGTGAAGGCCTCAGCGTGCTCGCGCAGCACGACCGCGTCGGTGACTGTGCCGGCGTCGTCGGCCAGGGTCAGGCTGCCGTCGACGCAGCCGATGGCGAAGCTGAAGCCGTCGACGCCCTCGGTGACGACGACATGGGCCCCGGGCGCCAGCGTGGTCTGGGGCAGGGTGAAGCTGGTGGCCGTGTCGCCGTCGGCCGTCAGCGTGAACCCGCCAACGTCGACGGCGGCCGCGCCGGCGTTGATCAACTCGATGCGCTCCACGCCGCGGCAGTCGACTTCATTGAGGCGGATGTCGCCGACGGCAAAGGGCTGATTGGGCAGGCCCCGGGTGGCGAAGGCTTCGCCAAACGCCGAGGCGGGGCCGATGGGCTCGGGGAGCCTCGCCCAGGTGGCGTCGAGCCGGCTGACGGCGAGGGTCGTGGCATCGACAACGACATCGCCGCGCAGCAGCAGGATCTCCTCGTCGCAGGCGAGGCCGAAGGCGCTGACGTCAACGGTGGCGCTGGCGCCGGCTTCGAGGGCGCCGGTGAAGGGCTGACGGCGAGCGGGGTCCGCCGCGCGGTCGGTGACGCTGAGGTCGCTGATGTCGACGACCCCGTCGCCGACGTTGCGGATCTCGACCCAATCTTGGCCGTGACAATTGAGCTCCGCCAGGATGATGCCGCCCTCGCCTTCGCCTTCGCCTTCGCCTTCGCCCTCGCCCTCGCCTTCGCCCTCGGCGGGCTCAGACGGGCAGCCGGTCAGCGCGGCCCCCGTCAACAGCGTGGTGGACGACAGCAGGACCTGGACGAGTGTGCGCATGCGCCCACAATACCCAAACCCCGCCGCGGCGCTTGCCCTGCGGTCTGGTTGCAGGTGACGCGATGCGTTACGTTTTGACACGCCTTGCCAAGCGTCGACGCAGGCGCCAACCGTCGGGCCATGAGCGAGCAGACCCCCTCGACGACGACCCGCGTCATTGACGGCAAGTTGGCTGCGGAGCGGGTCCGGCAGGAGGTCGCCGTCGCCGTCGCCGAGCGTCGCACCCGTGGGCTGCGGGCCCCGGGCCTCGCCACGGTGCTCGTCGGTGCCGACCCCGCCAGCGCCGTCTACGTCCGCAACAAGCGCAAGGCCGCCGAGGGAGCCGGCATCATCTCGGTGCACCACGAGCTGCCCGCCGAAACGACCACCGCCGAGCTGTTGGCCTGCGTCGCGGCCCTCAATGTCGACGACACCGTCGACGGCATCCTCGTGCAGCTGCCCCTGCCCAAGCATATCGACGAGCACGCGGTGTTGGTGGCCATCACCCCCGCCAAGGACGTCGACGGCTTTCACCCCGACAACGTCGCTCGCCTCGCCATGGGGCTCAAGGGCGGCTTTGTTCCCTGCACGCCGCTGGGCTGTCTGCGCCTTCTCGACGACGAGGGCGTCACGTTGGCGGGTCTGCACGCCGTCGTGGTCGGTCGCAGCAACATCGTCGGCAAACCGATGGCGTCGTTGCTGCTGCAGCGGGATGCCACCGTCACCATCGCCCACAGCAAGACCAAGAACCTCGCTGAACTGACCCGCAGCGCCGACATCGTGGTGGCCGCCGTCGGTCGCGTGAAGATGCTTGGCCGCGAGCACATCAAGCCTGGTGCCATTGTCATTGACGTCGGCATCAACCGCGGCGCTGACGGCAAGCTCTGTGGCGACGTCGACTTCGATGCCATCCAGGGCATCGCGCTGGCGGCCACCCCGGTGCCCGGCGGCGTCGGGCCGATGACCATCGCCATGTTGTTGCAGAACACGTTGACCTCATTCGATCGCGCGACGGGTTCGTTGACCTCGACCGCCAAGAAGGCCCCATGAGCACCGCCACCCTGCACCGCACCTCGCTGTTTGATCGTCACGTCCAGGCCGGCGCCAAGATGGTCGACTTCGGCGGCTTCGAGATGCCGCTCAAGTACGCCGGCGAGACCATTGAGCACCTCGCGGTGCGCAACGCCGTCGGCGTCTTTGACGTCAGCCATATGGGCGAGGTCTTCATCGAGGGCAAAGAAGCCCTGCTGGCGCTGCAGCGCCTCGTGACCAACGACGCCGCCCGCATCAAGGATGGCCAGGCCATGTATGCCGGCCTGCTGCACGAGGGCGGCGGCTTCGTCGACGACGTCATCGTCTACCGTTTCTCGCCCACCCGCTTCCTCGTCTGCGTCAACGCCTCCAACCAGGGCAAGGACTTCCTGTGGATGCGGGCCGTCGTCGCCGGCGCCGGCCTCGACTGCGTGGTGCGCAACGAGAGCGACCGTTGGAGTCAGCTGGCGATCCAGGGGCCCAAGGCCGCCGACGTCGTCGCCACCCTGTGTGGTGAGCGCATCCGCGACATCGAGGGCTACCATTTTGCGGCGATGCCGGTCCTCGACGACGAAGACGCCATCGTCGCCCGCACCGGCTACACCGGCGAAGACGGCTTCGAGCTGTACGTGAAAAACAGCGTCGCCGTCGCTCTGTGGGACGCTGTGCTGCGCACGGGAGCGGTGCCCTGTGGCCTAGCCTGCCGCGACACGCTGCGCCTTGAAGCCGGCATGTGCTTGTATGGCAATGACATCGACGAGGAGCACTCGCCGCTGCAGGCCAACCTCGGCTGGATTGTGAAGCTCGATGAGCGCCCCCCGTTCATCGGCCACGCGGCCCTTGTCGCCGAAAAGGCCGCCGGCGTTCCTCGCCTGCTGCGCGGCCTGGAAATGATCGATCGCGGCATCGCCCGCTCGGGCTACGAGGTGCAGGATGCCGGCGGCACCACCATTGGCGTCGTGACGTCGGGGACCCAGGCCCCCCACCTCAACAAGGCGATCGCGATGGCCTATGTCGCCCGCGACCACGCCGCGATCGGCGGCGAAGTCCACGTCGTCATCCGCGGCAAGCCCCTGCGGGCCCGGGTGGTCAAGCTGCCGTTTTACAAGCGCCCGGCTGCGACGGCCTGAGGCCGCTGACCTGCTGAATCCAACCAGTCACTGTCTGCTTCGTAGCTGCTTCAAAGAGGAACGACCCCATGAGCAACGTCCCCGCTGAGCTGAAGTACACCGCCGAACACGAATGGGTCCGCGTCGAAGGCGACCTCGTCGTCGTCGGCATCACCGACCACGCCCAGGACGCCCTCGGCGACGTCGTCTTCGTCGAGCTGCCCGAAGTCGGCCGCGCGCTGCATAAGGGCAAGGCCTTTGGCGTCGTCGAGAGCGTCAAGGCCGTTTCGGACCTCTACGCCCCCATCGACGGCGATGTCGTCGAGGTCAACGCCGCCTGCGTCGCCGCTCCCGAGCAGCTCAACAAGGTGCCCTATGGCGCCGCCTGGATGTTGAAGGTCAGGCCGAAGAACGCCGCCGACGCCGCCGGCCTCCTCGACGCCGCCGGCTACTCGGCCTTGCTGGCGTCCATCGCCAAGTAGGCCTGATGGCGCGCCTGGCGCGCCCGCGACGCCGTCACGAGGACAGCAAAGACGGCGTCGACCACCGCCGCGACCTCCGCCACGTCATGCGCAGCCATCGCCACGTCGGTGGCGCCGCCACGGTCGCGACCAAGCAGGTCCGCGATCATCGCCGCGCGGCGAGCGCTGCTGCGCGCTTCGCGGGCGGCGTCCAGCACCGGCGCCCCCGCGGGCCCCTTGATGGCAGCGGCCTGGTCCGACAGCCGCAGCCGCTCTGCGATCGCGGCGATGATCGCGTCGTCGACGGCGTCGAAGCGGGCGCGGACGTCGGCCAGCGCCGCGGTCTGCTCTGGCGTCACGCCCGGGCCCCGGCGCTCTTGTCGTCCAACACCCGCAGCGAGCCCTTGACCACGCCGTAGCCGCCGGCGGTCTTGAGCCGCTTGAGGGTGGCCTTGGCCGACGCCGTGCCCGCCAGCAGGGCGCGGTAGGCGGCGACGAGGTCGATGACGGCGGCGGCGTCTTCGCGGACCAGTTCCAGGCGGAAGCGGCGGACGCCGGACTGCTGCAGGGTCGGCACCAACTCGGCGCCGCTTTGGGCCCGGGCATGAAACACCGTGTTGCGACAGCCGACGTCGGCTTCGACCGGATGGGCGAGCCCGGCCCGGTCCTTCAATGCGATGCTGTGGCTCTCGCAGGGGCGACCGCAGGTCCGGTAGTCGTGGCCCTTGCCGTCGGACAACAGCGCCGCAAACACGCAATGCTCGGTGTGAAACAGCGGCATCGGGTGGTGGACGACCAGCTCGGTGTGGGAGCTGGCCACGGGGTCGGCCAGCAGCGCCGTCAGCTGGGTCTCGTCGAGGTCGAACGAGGGCGTGAAGGCATCGAGCCCGCGGCCCAGCACCTGGGCGACGGTCAGCTGGTTGGTGACGTTGAGCGAGAAGTCGCCGACGAACAGCGGCTCGCCAGGCCCGCCCGGCAGGGTGTGTTCCCCGGCGCTGCGCCGACGCCACAGCTCCTGCAAGGGCCCCAGGCCCCGCACCAACCAGCCATCGACCGGCAGCCCGTCGATGAAACGGGTGATTTTCTCCTCGCCGGGCTTTCGGATGCGCGGCGGCGCGACGCCGATGAAGGCGGGGGCCCCGCGGTCCCGCAGCCCCTTGATGGCCTGCGACAGCCCCGTCATCGCCAAGAAGTCGAGCCACACCCCGTCGGCGCCGGCGTCGAGGGCGGCGTGGGCCTGGGCCTCGGTGCGACACAGCACGAACAGGCCAGGCGGCGGCGGGGCCGACACGGGCACCAAGACCGGATTCGACAATTCGGTGTCTGACGAAATCACTGGGTGCGATGATTTCGCAGGTGTCGAAGCTGTCGATTTTGACGGTTCTGTTGGTGTTGAAGTGACGGGCAGCCGACGTCCCAGCGCGGCTGTCTGCAGGGCGTCGGTCAGCTGGCGCCGCGCCCGGTTCAGGCCCGACAGGGGCAGTGTGACGCCGTCGGGCAGGGCGACGGTCAGCGTGCCCAGCGCGTAGGGGCTGTCGCCCAGGCGTCCCAGCTTGTCCTGCAGGGTGGCGTGGTCGATCGGCCGGCTGCGGGCGGCTTCGACGATGCCGTCGGCCACCACCATGGCCGACAGGCCGCGCCGGCTGCGGGCCTCCAGCACAAAGGGCACGCCGATGTCGCCGGAGACGACGATGTCGATGATTTCCCGCACCGGCTCCCGCTCGGCGCGGGTCAGGATGGTCTTGTCGAGGGTCGGATCGTCGGTCTGGAAAACCCGGCGCCCCCGCACCACCGGGTCGAGGTCGACGTCGGGGCCCAGCCACAGCCAGACCTTTTGGCCGACGGTGGTCTGCTCCAGGCTCTGGCCGGCGTCGTCGGCGATGTCCCACACCCGCCCACCCCGTTCGCCGGCGCCGCCGCGCCCCCCCTGCACCAGCACGCCGTCGCCGCGCTTGAGCGGGGCCTGCAGCGTCAGCTGCACCGTATGGCGACCGCGGGTGCGGCGGACGTCGTCGACGATGCCGACGTCGAGGCCGACATGGTCGCAGGTGGTGCCGTCCACCAGGCGCAGGTGGTCGACGCCCTGCAGAAAGCCGGTGTCTGAGCCCCGGGAAAAGGTCAGGCGGGCGGCGCGGACGGCCTCGGGGTCGACGGCGCTGGGGCCGGGTGCGTCGAGGGCGTCGACGGCGGCCCGGTACAGGCGGGTGGCGGCGGCGACGTATTCGGGGCCCTTGAGGCGCCCCTCGATCTTCAGGCAATGCACGTCGAGGGCGGCCAGCTGGGGCACCAGGGACGCGGCCTCGAGGTCCTGGGGCGACAGCAGGTAGGCGATGTCGCCGAGATCGCGGACGACGCCGTCGACGACGAGATCATAGGGCAGGCGGCAGGCCTGGGCGCAGGCGCCGCGATTGGCGGAGCGGCCGCCGATGGCCTCGCTGGTCAGGCATTGGCCCGAGTAGCTGACGCAGAGGGCGCCATGGACAAAGACCTCCAGCTCGGCGCTGGTGCGCTCGCGGATGCGGGCGATGTCGTCGACGGAGAGCTCGCGGGCCAGCACGATGCGGGTGCAGCCCAGGCTCTCGGCGAGGGCGATGCTGTCGGCGTCGGTGCAGGTCATCTGCGTCGAGGCATGCACGGGCAGCGACGGCGCCACCTTCCGCGCCAGGGCGCAGACGCCGAGGTCCTGCACGATCAGCGCATCGACGCCGGCGGCGTCGCAGGCGCGGATGGCGGCTTCGACCGAGTCCAGCTCGTCGTCAAACGCCAGGATGTTCATGGGCACGTAGCCCTTGACGCCGGCGGCGTGCAGCATCCCCATGATGCGCGGGAGGTCTGACACCTCGAAGTTGTTGGCGCGGGCGCGGGCGTTGTGGCCGCGGATGCCGAAGTAGACGGCGTCGGCACCGCTTCTGATCGCGGCGATGAGGCAGGCTTCGTCGCCAGCGGGAGCGAGGACTTCAGGGCGGGTGACCATGGCCGGGTGGTACCAACGCAGCCGCCGCCGTCCATCGGGGTCGACGACGTGCTGCCGCCGCGCGCCGGTTACCAGACGGCGTCTTGCAGCGTGACGCGCATCCGCTTGAGGCCGAGTTCGCCGGTCTGGGGATCGAGGCGGATGGCCTGCACCCGGGCGCCGGGCTCCAGGCAGTCCTGCAGGTCAAAGACCTTGGTGTGCCGGTGGATGCCGTCGGTCACGGCGTCAGGATCGTCAAAGAGGCCACAGCCAAACATGGGGTTGTACACGTCGTAGCGCGACACCCCCGATGAGGCGGTCTCGTCGCCGTCGACCTCGACCAGGACCCGTGTGTAGCTGACGTGGGCGGGCACGCTCAGCATCAGCTGCAGCTCACGGTTGCCGGTGCCGATGGCCAGCACGGTGCCAAGCCGGAAGTCGTTTTCGACGCTCATGGTGTTGAAGCGATCCCAGGCGTCTGGCGTCGTCGTGCCGGACCCGAACGGATCCTCGTAGGCCCACTCGGCGGGACCAAAGCCCGGCGTGGCGGAGAACCGGAACGCGGGTCGATCGGATGACGTCGCGTTCGAATAGTCGATCTCGACGAAGACTTCGCCGCGACCGTGCAGACCCGGTTCGCCTTCTCCTTCGCCTTCTCCTTCG
>CAJBHN010000532.1 GCA_903952805.1 uncultured Myxococcales bacterium
CGCCGACTCCGACGGGTCCGCCGAGGCCCAGGCTGTCGGTGATATCTATCTGGAACTGTTGCGCCATCAGGTGCCTGAAGCCTTGCGCGCGGCCGGCTTCGACGCTGTTCCCGCGTTTCCGTTCCAGGGCGATCGTCCGTCGACTGAGACGATGCGTGTCGTGGGCAACGCTTATCGCTCCTCGCACAGCGGTCAGATCATTGGCCTGCGGAAGTATGGCCTGATGAAGGGCCGCAAATTGATTCGCCAGGCCCATGTGATGGTCGGGTAGGAAATACGATGAACAGCCTTGAAAAAACGAATATCGACAATGGGCCTATTGGCTGGCGTCGGCCGCCGATGCGCTGTCCACGTTGTCAGGAAATCCTGGTAACCGATCACCAACCTATTCCCGGTCTGGAGCGATTCGCCTCGCGATGCAGTAACCCGGCTTGCGGCTGCGTTGTGCGCTTCGTGCGGGAGTCGATCCTGCCCGCCCCGCCGCCCGGTCGACCCGAATACCCGCCCATCTGGGTGCCCGCGCTCATCGAGGACCGTCGCAGCAGGATCACCCCGCGGGCGCTCTCTGAACCATGTGACAATGCGTGGCAGTCGTTCGGCGGCGGCGGTGCGCGTTCGTTCGGGTTTGTCGACCCCACGGGGACCTTGTGTAGCTATCCATTTGCGCACGAGGCCGTACAACTTCGTCACAAGTGGCAGGTGCCGGTGCACTCCGAGGCCGCCATCGCGGCCATGTACGCCCAGGGCGAGCTCTGGGTCATCATGAAGCACGGGCACGTCACCGTCTTCCATGGCAATAGCGCGGATCGACAGGCGAACCGGGTGCGCGGTCTCGACCTGGGCCGGTCGCCGGCGACCGAGCAGGAATCCGGCGGCGAGAATCGTCCACCTGTTGCCTTGGGCGAGTTCACCTTGCGCAGCCGTGCGGGCAGCCTGGAAATTGCCTGCCCGCCGGTGGTGCGCGGTGATTGGTGGTTCTTTGTCGGGGCAGGCAGGACGCCTGGCGATGCGTGCTTCGTCTTCCGTAACCCGCGTGACCGGGTGCCGCGCAATTGGCCAACGCTCCCGATGAGCTTGCCGACGGGCTGGGTCTGGAAAGGCGCACCATTTGCCATCGACCGGGAGCAAGGGCTGCCTCTGTTTGCAGCAGTCGCAACCTACGAAGATAGCCCGTCCTTGTTCGTTTTCACGCCTCCTGCCGATGCTTCGGAGTCGACGCAGCTGCCGACTCCTGAGCGCTTCGAGTTGCGCGACGCGATCAACGTCCCCATCCAAATTCCGTTGAGCTACACGAGCGCGAACGACAATCTCGCGGGCGTACTGCGAGGCCAGCTCGCCTGGGTCGACCGATTCAGCAACCTCTTCACGGTCGACACCAGGGTGCCCGTTGCGGAGTGGGTCTCGCGTCAGTTGGCGATGAGCGACGGCGTCATTCCCGGCGCCCGCGGGTCGCTGCTGCCACGAGCAGCGCAGCTCCCGCCCGTTCCACCTCTCCCGGGTGCCATCCCCGCCTTCGCACTCCCACCGCTGCCGCCCATCCCGCCGC
>CAJBHN010000533.1 GCA_903952805.1 uncultured Myxococcales bacterium
CTCCGCCGGGAAGATCATGATGTTTTTCACCTCGGGAGCAACCTTCTTGATCTCCCACAACTCGCGGCTGAGAGCGCCGGTGTCGAGATGGTTGTCGCTGCGACGGGGGATGGCCTTGTCGACGGGCGCAAACGTCAGCTTCTTGTCTGCCGGCTCGCCAGAGGCCTTCAGGATGTAGCCGCTGGCGCGGACTTCGACGCTGACGTCGACGCCCTTGCCGGTGGAGACAGCCCCCGTCGACAACGCTGGCACCGCCGCATTGAGGGTCTTCAACTGCAGGAGGGTCACCGTCGCCAACAGGAAGAAAAGCATGTTGGCCAACACGTCCACCAGGGCCGCGAGGTCAACTTCACCTGTTTCATGTTCACGACGACGAACCATGGCTTGCCGCGCTCAGCGCGCTCCCTGTTGGCGTAGTTTGGCTTCGCGAGCGGCCTGGCTGATGTGCGATGCGATGGAGAGGCTGATTTCCTCCATTTGATCGATGAGACGCTCCTGGCGATGGCCGAAGAGGGTGCCAAAGAATGTTCCCGGAATGGCGACAATCAGGCCCATCGCCGTCGCGTTCATGGCGACAGAAATCCCGCGCGCCAGGATCTCCTGTTTCTGACCCGAATCGCTGACGCCGAGGCCGGCAAACGCTTCGATCATCCCAAACACCGTACCAATGAGGCCGATGAGCGTACCGAGGTTGCCGAGCATGGCCAGAAACGACGTCAACCCCGTCAGCCGCGGCATGATCTCCAACTGCGCCGCTTCCATGGCTCGCACAAGGTCACGGTCGCCGGCGTTGGCCTTCAGCAGACCCGCCCTCGCCACATGGCAGACCGGATGCTTCGGGCTGATCGAAGCGATACGCAGGGCTTTGTTCAAATCCATCTCGACGAGGGCTTGCTCGAGGGCCTTCTTGAATGGGGGCACCCGGAGCCGA
Organism: uncultured Myxococcales bacterium; assembly: GCA_903952805.1. Lineage (GTDB taxonomy): Bacteria > Myxococcota > UBA727 > UBA727 > VGSZ01 > VGSZ01. The sequence goes on from CAJBHN010000533.1 coordinate 932, forward strand.
TAGCCGATGTAGAGGGTGATGAAGCGTTCAATGGTGATCAGGACGACCACGACGAGCGACGCCACCGCCAGCATGATGATTGGGTGTTCTTTGATCGCGTCAAGCATTGGACTCCGCCATGGCCGCTTGCGCGCGGCGCCTCACCGACACCACACCGGTATCGGGTGGCGGCCGTCGTCAGTCGACAGCGTGGGCACGGTAACACAGGCCGCCGCATGCGCGTCCATTGGCTCATACCCGCCAAGCCCGCTGAGTCAGCTGGCCGCAGGCTCTTCGACCGCAATGGCGACCGCGTCCAGACGACGATACCGACGAGGCTGTGAGGCGAGGAAATAGCTGCGGGTAATTCGGGGCGGCTGATGGGTGAATTCGACCTTTTGCGGCATGAAGGTTCCCTCCAACAAGACGCCACCGCGGAGACGCAGCTCCATCTTGGCCATGACTTCGCCATCGAGCTTCTTGGCGACGGGCTCGGGAAAGCCCATCGCCGTCAAGGCCCTCACGCCGTGGTCTCGCCTGGTGAGCCAGACGCTGGAGCCAATCAAGATCCCGGACAGTTCCTGATAGCCACCCGGCACGTCCCGGCGGCCGGTCACCAACGGTCCCAGCTGCCCCAAGGTGATGCGCTCAGCAGCAGCGCCTGCCTCCCTTTCGGACGGCGACAGCTCTCGCTCCCAGGTGCCACTCACGCGAAACACCACGGTGGACAACATCCACAGCGCGGCGACACCGAGGAGCCCCGAGGCAATGACGAGCCTGATGGTGTCGCCGGTCGTGCTCATGGGCGCTTCCGATCAGTTGTCGCCGCGCGTCACGCAGGCGTCGGGGGCGTCGCTTTCGGCGCCCTGACCCTTGGCTCGCACGCGGACCCGCTCACCAGGACCCGGCCTGGCATCACCGCAAAAACGGACCGTCACGCCGTCTTCTTCGAGGACCCAGCCATTTCCCGAGCCGCAGGTGGTTCCGCCGAGGCGTCCAACGAGGGCGAAGTCTTGCGACGACGCCGGCGCCTTTTCCACAAAGACGAGAGCGGGGTCTGCTGGCCTCTCAGCCAGTTTCAAGAAGTCCACATCGCCGATGAACACGGCAATTTTGATCATGGTCTGGTTGAAGCTGTCGACGCAGATGGTGTCCTTGAGGCCGTTGAGCCCTGTGGCGAGGTCATAGTAGCGGCCACCTGGATCGGCGAAGCAGCAATTCTCATCGGCCCGGCACGTGTTGGAGGCTCCCCGCTTCTCAATGCAGCCGCCGATGGGCTGACCCGTCCCACTATCGAACGCACAGCCGGCGGCGCCGACCTCGCCCGCGGCATTTGGGAGACCGCCGGCAATGACGGCGACCGAGACGTCGTTGGGGTCGGTCTTGAGGGCTTTCAAGGCCTCGACGTAGTGACTGACCGGCGTCAAAGACGCCTCAAGTTCGTAGCATCGTGAGGCCGACCCAATGACGTCAGTAAAGTGCTCTGGATAGAGTCCACACGTTTCGCCTCGAAACTCGGTGAAACCGGGCGTGCATTCGGCTCCCGCCGCACAGCCGAAGATCTCGCACCCCGTCTCGGAATCACACCCACCGCACGTCTGGCCGTCGGGGCAAGCCGCCACGTCGGGAGCGCGGCTGCAGTCCTCCTCGTCGGTGAGGAAAATGACGATGAGCTTGGCATCCTTGCGCAGGAAGGACTCGAGGTCGCCGGCGCAGCTGGC
>CAJBHN010000534.1 GCA_903952805.1 uncultured Myxococcales bacterium
CGGCCAAGGCCCTGGCGGCGGGCGGCGCGTCGTTTGCCGGCAGCGCCGACGGCGACAAGGTCAACAAGGACCTGTGGACCATGGGCTTTGGCGGCCGCATCCAGGTCCGCAAATTCATGCCCGACGGCAGCATCGGCAAACCCGCTGACGCCCTGCGCGACATCTTCACCAACGGCGGCGCCTACGGCTTCGAATGCGCCACGGCGATGATGGTCATCTACCACAAGGCCATCCTCGACCACGTCGGCGACCAGGCCTTCAACGAGATGTTCAGCGAGCCCAAGCAGTTGGCGTTTTTCCGCTGGAGCATCGAGGACGACGACTTCCTCGACGTCAAAAAGCTCGTGCACAAGCCGATGCCGCTGCAGCCGGGCTCCCACTACTACTACACCAACCCCGACGCCTCGGCGGAGAACTCGGCCTTCGGCGGCGAAAACGTCCTCTACCTCGGCGCTGGCGAGTTCTACGCCCACGGCATCGTCGGCAGCAGCGGCTCCTACATCGTCAGCGAGAAGGACATCATGGACACCTTGTCGAGCCTGCGTCGTCACGGCGCCACCACCGCTCCAAGCCGGGTGGCAATGGCCATGTGGCTCGACGGCTACGCGTTGTCGAAGAAGGCCTTCCCCGACGGCATCCCATCGTGAGCGCCGCCGCCGCCGACCAGGCTGACGTCGTCGCCGGCACCCTGCGCTGGTCGAAGGGGGCCTGGCTCTTTGCGCCGACGGGGGTCGATGTGTTGCTGCGGGTTGACCCCGTGCCGGCGCCGTCGACCGACGGCTTCTTCAGCCGGGCCATCAAGGCGCGCCTGGTGGTGCATGGCGATGTCGGGTCCACAGCTCGCGCCGGCGATCCAATTCGCCCGCGCACCGGCGTGCCCGACGTGCTGGTCGGCACCGTGCGCACGGTGGGTGACGGCTTCGTCGTCGTCGACGCCGGCGTCGCCTTCGTCGTACGTGGCGCGGTCGGCGTCGAGGTCGGCGCCGTCGTCACCATCGACGTCGACGACGACCGCGGCATCGTATGCGAACTGCGCTGACAGAGACCAGGTGCGGTGCGTCCCATCAGCGACGCCGCGTTGCTCGTCGGGGCCTGAAACGAAAACAGCCTGGCGTGAGCCAGGCTGTCGTCGTCACTGTGGTTGCGGGGGTTGGACTTGAACCAACGACCTTCGGGTTATGAGCCCGATGAGCTACCAACTGCTCCACCCCGCGACGGTGTGAGAGAGGTGTAACAGGAAGTGTCGGTGAGTCAAGCACGAAGGTGAGAAACGGGAACCGTGACCCGCAATCGACGTCGTCGCGGCGACAGCGCGATGATCTCCACCGTCCCCGAGGCCACCGGCCACGCGGCTTCCCCCGGCCATTCCACGAGGGAGAAGCCGTCGTCGATCACGTCGAGGACGCCGAGGGCCTCCAGGCTGTCGAGAGGATCGGCTCCGGTTTCGTGCAGCCGATACAGATCGAGGTGGTGCACCGGCGGCGTCGTCGGATAGCGGCGCATCAACGCGTAGGTCGGGCTCTGCACCATGATCTGCTCGCTGCCGGGCAGGCCGGCGACGAAGCCGCGCACAAATGTCGTCTTGCCCGCTCCAAGCGTACCGTGCAGCGCCAACAGCAGCGGCGCCCTCAGCCTGGAGGCCAACTCGGCGGCAAACGCCATCGTCTGCTTGGCCGACGACGTCGTGGCTTCGAACTGTCGGGTGGCCGTCGCCCCGGACGGGTCAGGCGGCTCAGACGTCACGGCAGGCCTCGACGGCGCCTCGCACGCGGCCGGCCAGTTCGGAGGCCAACAATCCTCGCGCCTGCCCACGCCCCGCCTGCTGGTGCAGCCAGACCGCCGCCATCACCACCGACGCCACCGTGCCGGGGCCGAAGGCGCCGCCGAGGCCGGCGCCGATGACGCCCGCGAGGACGTCGCCGCTGCCAGCCACCGCCAGCGCCGGCGCATCGCCGGGGACGATCACAAGCCCCGTCGACGACGCCACGATGGGGGCATGGCCCTTCAACACGACGACGCCGCCCAGCAGGTCGACGAGGGCGCGGGCCGCTGCCAGCCGATCGGCCTGCACCGCGGCCGTCGTGGTCTGCAGGACGCGGGCGGCCTCGCCGGGATGGGGGGTCCAGACGTCGGCGTCGCCCTTGCCGAGCACGCCGAGGGCGCCAGCGTCGGCCACCGTCCACAAGCACCCTTCGCTGGCGTCGGCGTCGGCGCGCAGTCGCCGCACCAGCGCGAGGGTGGCGTCGTCGACGTCGGCGCTGCTGACCAAGCCCGGGCCGACCACCAGGGCGTCGAGTCCCGGCGCCGTCACCGAGGCGGCCGACCGGGCCATGAGCTCGACGGGGCGGGCCACGTCGACGTCGCCAATCAACGTGACCAGGCCGGCACCCGCGCGCAGCGCCGCCGTCGCCGCCAACGTCGCCGCCCCACCCATACCGACGCTGCCGGCGATGATGGCGGTGTGACCAAAGCGCCCCTTGTGGGCGGTGGGGTCGGTCCCGGGCAGCGCGAGGCCGGTGAGGCGCCACACCTCGAGCTGCTCGTCGGCAGGGGGAATGAAGCCGATGTCGACGTCGACAACGTCGCCGCAGC
>CAJBHN010000535.1 GCA_903952805.1 uncultured Myxococcales bacterium
ACAACGAGCGCCTGAAGCTGCCGTTGGCCTCGATGCGCAAGCGCAGCGCCGCCGACCATGACCGCGCCGCGAGCGTGTACACCATCACGACGCGGGCCCTGGGTCGCGGTGAGCCAGTGACCCCCGCCAGCTACGCATCGTCGTCGTTGACGACGACGACGACGACCTGAGCGTCAGCCTGTGAACGCTTCGCGGCGATTCAAAACGGCACGACTTTTTCGTTGTCGAGGCGCGTGATGCCGGCGTTCAACCCTTTGCCCAGGCTCTCGGCACTGCGGTTGACGATGAAGGGGGCACCCTCGCCGCCGCCGCTCGTGCGAGCAATGAAGATCGGTTGACCTTGCGGATTGATCGTCAGCGCCCGGACGTACACCTCGGGGTGCCGCCACAAGTTCAAGCCGCCGCAGCCGACGTCGGTGCGGGGCTCGACGAGGACTTCGACGTAGGTGGCGTTCATCGGCAACGCTGAACCCTGCATCAGGCCGGCCCACACATCCGAGCGCGCGTCACCAAAGGGCCACGACGGCGGCTGTCCCGCCAGCAGGCTCGCGACGCCGGCAGCGGGCATCAGCGGTGCGTCGGGGTGGCGCCAGACGCCGAGCAGCGCGGTCATCGCGTCGTCGGGCAACAGGCTGTTGCTCTTGAGACCCACCAGCTTCTCGGGCTCGAGCTTTGGTTCGAAGCCATGCTTGCGCAGCACCATTTCCACCTTCGGCAGCGCATCACGACCGAACTGCTCGAGACTGCTGTTCTGCATCATGCCGACGAGATCGACGCCCTCGTCGTCACCAGGCAACACGCGCACGACGACGCTGACGATGGTGGTGGGAATCGGCTCGGTGTTGGAAAGCGAGGCTTCTTTGCGGATCGCGGGCAAGCAGGCGAGCGACGACGCCAGGCACGACGCCAGACACGACAAGGCCAGGACGCTGCGGACACGGTGGACCGGGGACATGCAAACTCCAAAAAATGGTTGCGCGATGAACTCACATCATCGGTGCGCGACAGACGACCGCCATGGTGGTGTGATTCACCGCGAGCCGTTGGAGATCCATCGCGGTCGGGAACAGTGGTCGACCGCCGATGGTCTGGCCCTGGTGCATTCCGCAGCTTCCCTGATCACCGGCGGCGCCAGCGCCATGGCCGGCTTCGTCGCTGGCTTCGTCGTGTCGACGGCAGTGGCGACCGCCGCGTCATCCCTCTCGTGGTGGCCGGCGCCGTTGTTGCTCAACGACCTTGTGGTTGGGGCACCCACCCCACCCCACACCCCATCATCGTTCACCACATCCACCGACCCCCGCTGGATCGACGACGTGACCGTCGCCCCTGTCGCCGTCATCGGCCGGGCCGACTGGGACGCGGCGCCTGTGCCCCTCGCACGCTTGCGGCCGCGCAGCAGACCATTGTCGTCGGCGAGCTTCCTGGTCGTTCATCACTCTGACTTCAGCGCCGCCCCGGGGCCCCAGGCCATCCTCGACTACCATCGGGGGCCGGCAGGGTTCGCCGACATCGGCTACCACTTTGTCGTCGCCAGCGACGGCACCGTCTTTGAGTCTCGCCCCATCGACCGGGTCGGTGCCCACGCCGGGATCTCGGTGGAGCAGCGCCGCCATCGCCGCCACGATCCCGACGAGGACGCCATCGGCATCGTGCTCGACGGCAGTTTCGAGCACGAGCGGCCACCGCCGGCGCAGGTGGCAGCAATGACGAGGCTGTTGCGGGACCTGCGGGCCCGCTACCAGATCCCGGCCAGGCGCATCATAGGCCACCGCGACGTCAAGGCCCGCATCGTCGAGGCCCATGGTCTCACCTTCGCCGGCTCCACCACCGTTTGCCCGGGCGATGCCGCCTTCGACGTCATTGCCGCCCTGCGTCTGTTGAGCGAGCCACCGCGAGGTCGGCGCTCAGGTCTTGTCGGCGTGCGGGTCGCCAGCACGTCGACGCCCTGACACGCTCTCCTGCACGAGCTGGCCACAGGCGCCGCGGACGTCGCGCCCGCGGTTGTTGCGGGTGGTCAGCACGCCACCAAAGTCCCGGGCTCGCAGCTCGTCGTAGAGGCGGCGGGCGAAGCGCGCGATCCAGTCGTCGTCAGGGGATTTATGGGCCGTCTGCGCGTGTTCGTTGAGCGGAATCAAGTTCACATTGGCGGGCAGGGTGGCGGCGAAGTCGGCGAGGCGGACAGCGTCGTCGTCGCTGTCGTTTTCGCCCCGCAACAACACGTAGGCGAGCAGCACCTTTTCGCCGCGACGAAACGGGAAGCGCTCCAGGCACGCCTTCAACGTCGCGAGATTCCAGGCCCGGTTCACCGGCATGACCCGCGAGCGGGTGTCGTCGGTGGTGGCGTTGACGCTGACGCTCAACAGCGGGCGCACGGCCAAGCGGGCGAAATCATCGATGCGCGGCACCAGCCCCGACGTCGACACCGTGATGCGCTGGGGACTGAGCCCGACGCCGGCAGGGTCGCAGAGGATGGCGGTGGCGCGGGCCACGTTGTCGAGGTTGTGCAGGGGCTCCCCCATGCCCATGAACACCACGTTGACCTGGTGTCCGGTCTGGGGGCCAAAGGCCCGCATCAGCGTCAACACCTCGCCGACGATCTCGCCGGCGCTCAGGTTGCGCACGATGCCCATGGTGCCCGTCGCGCAGAAGGTACAGCCCATGGCGCAGCCGACCTGTGAGGAGATGCACAGCGTGGTTCGGGGGACCTTGAGATGGGGGCGGGGCATGTGCACCGCCTCGATGCGATGGCCATCGGTGGTCCGCAGCACCAGCCGGGTCGAGCCGTCACTGCTGGCAACAGCGTCCTCGACGGTGGGCAGGCTCATGTC
>CAJBHN010000536.1 GCA_903952805.1 uncultured Myxococcales bacterium
CGAAGCGGAAAACGACGGTGCCGGTGACCAGGGCGCCATTGAGCTCAAGCTTGCCGGCGTAGGGGATGACGATGCCCGATTCGCCGCCGAGGGCCGCGTGCGCCACCGGCACCGCGGTGAAGAAAAACGACGCGAGCAATGCGGCGCAAACGTGCGGAACTGTCGATTTCATCGTTGACCTCGTTGGGATGGGGATTTGACGGACGGCCATCAAATAGCCCGGATTCTTCAAGCCCTTGGCGCTGCACCAAAGGTTCTGCAGGCTGCGCGAAATACCTGCATCAATAGCAGCAGCGATACAGAGCCACCCCGGCACTTCCTGATGCGGGGCCGGCGCTCTGGTTGTCGGCGTCGGCCCGGCAGACGGTGAAATCCGGCCCGCTTGAATTGAACATGAATATATCATTGCTGACGAGGTCGCCGTACCAGAGATTGCCGGTTCCGATTTCGCTGTACGGATTCAGGCCGCTAATGCCTGCCGCAGCATCGGCAAGAAAGTTCCCGCAGACCTGTTGGATGTCCGTGTGGGTGCACACGTGGGCGCGCTGTGCCCGACACGCTCGGATGGCGGCATCCGCGCGATCTTGCATGGGGACGGGACTTCCCACAGCGCCACCCGCACCTCTGGGCTGCATGACGGTTGAAATGCAGATGCGGCCGCCGTCGATCGCCGTGAAACCGGCGCGACACGGGGAGGAGAAGCTGCCGTTGACCTCCAGGTCGTCGTTCACCACGACGACGCCCGTTCCCTTGCCTTCGAGAAACAGATCCACCGCCGCGTTGCTGCCCGTCGCCCGCACGGTGTTGAAGCCAATGCCAACCCCCTGGGTCTGATTCAGGGCCTTGAAGTCGGCGATGTTGGTCGTGCCAATGTTGTCCGGGCTTCTCACGACAACCGACGACGCCGACAGAGCCGACGTTGACAGAGACGACGCCGTCAACGGCCCTTGTACCTCGACGCGCCCGCTGCCGCCTTGGCCGTCTTTGGGTTGGAGCGTGATGTTCTGGGTCGACAATATGGGACCCACCGCGCTGATTTTCGTGGTGGTGATGTTGATGCCGGGCGCGTCACTGACGGCAGGGTCGACCACGGTGAGGGACTTCGCCGTCAGCCGATCGGTCACCGCGAAATCCCCGGTGCCGCTCGTCAAAGCACCAAGCACCGGCGTCACCCGCTGCTTGCCGAGGACGACGAAGCTGTTGCTATCGGGCGTCTTCACCGCGATTTGCAGATGCACATCCTTGCCCTTCACGCACGCTTCGCTGACGCCTGGAATCGTCACCGCGAATTCGCCGTTGGTGACCGGCACATCGGGAATCTCCTTCGTCTGACACACCACCAGCGTCGTGCTGCTCTCCAGCACCTTGAATTCGAAGTTGATGGTGCCGGTGACCAGCGCGCCATCGAGCTCAAGCTTGCCAGCGTAGGGGATGACGATGCCCGAGGCACCGCCGAGGGCCGCGTGCGCGGACGGAATGGCGCTGCCGCAGAATGAGGCCAGCAGGGCCACCGCAAGGTGGCGAAATGTCGTTTTCATTCTTGACCTCTATGCGATCGGAAATTCGAACCGGCTCGGGCCAAACCGTCGGCGCGCAACCGGGGATTTCAATATCAGCTGGTCCGTCGCGGCGATATGAAAACTGTGCCTCCCGGCACGGTTGGCGCCCATGAATCCCGAGGTGGGTCGCGGTACGCGCTGCGCCCACCGCCACCGACGTGTCATACCGAAAAACATGAGCCGCGTCGTCGTCGCCTGCGCCCCGTTCAAGGGCACCCTCAGCGCCATCGAGGCCTGCGACGCCATCGGCGCCGTCGCCGCCGCCGCCGGCCATGACGTCGTCAAACGCCCCCTGCCCGATGGGGGCGAAGGCACCGCCGCCGTCCTCGGCGCAGCCTGGGGCGCGACCACCACGATGTTCAGCGTTCGCGGCGTCCTCGGCCACGCTGCCGACGCCACCGTCGACATCGGCGTTCCCATCGCGGTCCTCGATGGACGCCGCACCGCCATCATCGAGAGCGCCCTGTGCGTGGGGCTGACGCTGGTGCCCCCCGACCAACGACGGCCGCTGACGGCCTCCACAGCGTCGCTGGGAGCCCTGTTGCGGGCCGTCATCGACGCTGGCGTCGACGACCTGGTCGTCGCCCTCGGCGGCACCGGCACCGTCGACGGCGGCCGCGGCCTGCTGACGGAACTGCCGGCCCTGCCGCCGTCGTTGACGTTGACGGCGCTGGTCGACGTCCAGGCGCCATTGCGTGGACCCGACGGCGCCCGCCGGTTCTTTGCCCAAAAGGGCGTGGCCGCCGAGGACGGAGACGACGTCGAAGCCGCCTTGTGCGCGCTGCACCCCCGCTTCGTGGACACGCCGGGCGCCGGCGCCGCTGGCGGCCTGGGGGCAGCCATGCTGGCGCTGGGCGGCACGCTGCGCTCAGGGGCCGACGTCGTCATCGAAGCCACCGGCGTCGCCGCCGCCATCGACGGCGCCGACGTCGTCGTGGGCGGCGAAGGCGCCGTCGACGTCACGACCATGCAGGGCAAGGGCCTGTGGCGCTTGCGGGCCCTGGCCCGC
>CAJBHN010000537.1 GCA_903952805.1 uncultured Myxococcales bacterium
CCCGCGAAACTGGATTTATCAAGGGGCAGACGTAGCGGCGGCGCAGACCCATCAGGCCCAGCAGGGCGGCCACCGGTGCCGCCGGCGTCGCGTCGCCGCTCTCGCTGCACCCACAGAAGCCGCCGCGGGCCAGCTCCAGGCACTGGCCGTCGAAATCCAGCAGGCGCACGTCGTCGATGCCGCCTTCGAGGGTGCCGTCGCCGCTGAAGATGAAGCGGGCCGTGACCTTGTCAGGCACGTTGCCAAAGACGTCGCGGACCGAGACGCGGCCCACGACCCAGCCGTGGAAGCTCTCGGTGACTTCCTTGCCCGTCTTGAAGGTTTTTTCACCGTCGCCCGAGAGCTGGACCTTGAGGCTGTCGCCGGCCCCGCCGTCGAACCAATAGGCAAAGCGAATCTCGGGGTCGCGGGTGCCGTCGAGCTGGAAGGCCGGGGACCACAGCGACGTGTCGCCCTGCAGCTCGCCACCGAGGCCACTGTCGTCGTCGAGGAGGTTGGGCACGTGGTCGGTGCCGGGGCCGGTGATGAAGGCGCCGTTGTTGTCGGCGGAGGCGTCGCGCTCGGGGCTGCGCTGGCTCATGTCGCAGGTCAGCTCGACCTGGTCGGTGAAGGTAAGCGCGCCCGCCGTGCGGTCGGCCGTGACGTCCTTGCCGTCGACGTTGACCTCGAAGCGGTGCTCGCTGCTGGCAAAGGTTTCTTCAAACAGCGTCTTGTAGCCGGGGAAGAAGCGCACCTGCTCGCTGACTGACGCCGCGTTGTCGGCGTCGAGCGTGGCCACGATGATGGCGCCGGTGCCGCAGGGGTAGTCGGCGTCGAGCTCGACGTCGAAGGTGATGGTCTTTTCGTCGTCGCGGCCCACGTCGCCGACGTCGACGGTGGCGGGAAACGTGATGAACTCGGCGCCATTGCCCTCGGCGCGCAGGCTGATGACGGCGCCTTCGACCTTGGTGTTTTTGGCGCTGACCGTCAGCGTCACGGTGCCGGTGCTGCCGGGCTGGAAGCTGTCGCCGTCATGCGTGACGCCGCCACCGACCAGGGTCTGCTCGGCGTGAATGCAGTCGAGGCCCAGCTCGGTGCACAGCTTGAGGGTCTTGTTGGTGCGGTCGAGCCACCAGGCCTCCCACGTCTCGAGCACGGTGTTGAGGTCGGCGGCAAAGCCCTCGACCTGGGCGATGGTCTGGCCGGGGCGGGTGACGAGGACGACGCCCTGGCGGAAGGTCTTTTGGGTGTTGTCGGGGTCGGGGCAGCGGTTGCCCTCGGCGTCGACGACGTCTTGGATGGTGACGGGGACTTTTTCGCCGACGGCGCCGACGTCCATGCCGATGGACTCCATCAACGCGTCCGACGGCAGCTGCAGCACGATGTCGGCGGGGATGGGCCGGCCGTCGATGCCGATGCGGTCGCTGCCCCGGACGTCGAAGACGGCGTTGTCGATGACGAAGAAGGGCTTGGCGGCGGCCACCGGCAGGGCACCGATGGTGTAGAGGTCCAGCGTGCTGAAGCGATCCATATCGCCCACGAGGTTGAAGCGGTCGCCGTCTTGGACCCAATCCCAGCCGTCCATGACGCTGGCGTCGGTGTCGACGTAGCCGGCCCAGTGCGAGCCGTCGCGGCCCAGCAACAGGTTGGAGACGCGATCGGTGCGGCCGTCGACAAAGCGCAGGCCCGAACCCCAGCGGTGGGCGACTTCCTGGCCCAGCGTCGAAAACACCCCGGAATCAAAGCTCGTGAATGGATGCACGACGCCGTCGTAGTTGCGGTCCCAGTCCTGCCAGGTCTCCAGCGCGTTCATGAAGACGAAGCCCTGCAGATTGGGCACCTGACCCTGGAACTGGTCAAAGAGGCAGCCGAAGGTCTTGCCGTTTTGGAAGTCGCATTCGCCGAGGCCGTCGACGTCTTGCTTCAGCGGCAGGTAGTAGGCCGCGACGTTGGCGTCGGCGAAGGTCGTGAAGACCGTGACGAAGTCGTACTCGGTGCCAAAGGCGCCGAGCATCTGCTGCATGATTTGGATGGGGCCGTTGTTGTGGTCAAAGCCCAGGCCGTTTTGCGTCGTCGGCACCAGGCTGGCGTTGCCCTCGATGATGAAGACCCGACCGCGCACGGCCGTGGCGGCGTTGGGAAACAACGGCGCCTCGGGAGACTGCAGCACGTTGTCGCCGACCTGGGGCGACAAGCGCTCCAGCTCGTCGAGGACGGCGGCGGGAATGCGGGGCATGGCCGTGCGCTCGACCCAGGCCCGGTCGATGACGCCGGGGCGCTTGGAGTGCAGCACGCGTGGATGCTTCGGATCAGAGACCATCAAGGCGTCGTCGACGGGGACAACGTTTTGGTGGCCGCGGGCCACGGGGACGGGGCGGGCGGTGGCTGCCGGTGGGGCGGCGGCGCCGGCGGAGGCGGCGGCAAGGGCGCACAAGAGCAGTGGGGCAGGGCGCAACATGAAGTTCCTTGTTCAGCACCGTTCATCGCCGGGGCGATGACGTTGCTCAGCGATCACACGCCGCACGCTTTCGGTCAGGGTGTGCAGTCGGCGCACGACAATAACGACGAGCAGGCCCATCGCAGCACACACAATGCCAATGGCCCTCGGATGATCGCCCGATGCCCCTGTCCCACCCTCGCTTCCCGGGGGCGTTCCGATGCGCCAGGCGCCGTCACCCGCCGCCAGGTGCCACCCACACCCACATGTCGGTACCGTCGCGGTGCTCGCCGACGACCTCGTCACTCCACCGGGCCTTCTTCGGCGACCGGTGAAGCGACCTCAGTCGACCCACGCCTGCACGGGCGCCGCGAGCTGCGACACCACCGTCGACGGCGTTGCTTCGTCGAGACCGACGGTCGTGACGGTGGCGCGGCGGAAGGTGCCACAGAGGCGATCCCAGATCGTGAGGGCGGCACCGAAGTTTGCGCCGTGACCTTCGGGGTCGCGGGCGTGATGCACGCGGTGCTCGCGGGGGCCGACGACGATGAGGCCGGCGGCGTCGATGTTGGCGTGGGCGATGAGCCCAATGACGCTGTTGAGGGCGACGCACCAGAACACCACGTCGACCGGGGCGCCGGCCACGATGACGGGAACGACGCACAAGGCCTGGGCGGCGCGGTCGAAGAAGTGGGCACGGCCGGCCTTCATGACGATGAGGCGCCGCGCATCGTGGTGCAGCTTGTGCGTCTCCCACAGGGCCGGCACGCGGTGTGAGAGCCAGTGCTGGCCAAAGCGCACGCCGTCGACGACGACAAAGCCGACGCCGACCTGCACCGCAAACGGCAGCGACGACGGCCACAGCGACAGCGCTGGCGCGGCGAACGCGACGATCGCGACGGCTCCTTCAGCGGCGATGCTGCCGACGTGGGAGCCGACGGCGCTGCCGATGACGGTATGCACGACGTCATTGCCCAACTGCTCATCCGGCACGAGCCACGCCCTCTCAAACGGCACGACGCGCTCGACGATGATGAGCACGATGACGACCGACGTCCACAGCAAGACGGAGGCGACGGCGAGCGGCACACCGCTGCGCTGCAACGCCCACAGCGCGGCGACCACGGCGGTCAGCAGTGCCGCGAACCCGAGAGACGCCAGCAGATGCCGCATCTCGCTAGCGACAGACGCCGACGTCGTTGTTGTCGCGGAATTCCGTACAGAAGCCGCCCTCGCAAGAGGCTTGGCGCGTGCAGGAGCGGCCGTCATCACAACAGGCGGCGCCCGATTCGCCCGGGGCGCTGCGGCACTCGCCTCCCGTGCAGGCGAGATCAACGTCGCAGGTATGGCTCGTGACGCAGGCGTCGCCTTCGCCACCGCGGGTCACGCAGCGGCAGGTCTCCTCTTCGAGGATCACCGTGAAGGTGTCGATGTCTTCGTCGTTGTCGTCGAAGCAGAGGATATCGGCACCAAGACAGCGGCAGGCCCCATCGAGGCATTCGGCCTCGAGAGGCCAGAGCTGGCCGTCAGACAGCGTGCAGTCGTTGTCGACGTCGCAGCTTCGCTCTTCGCGACCCGGCGGCCGGGGCAGGCACACCGAGGCGTCGTTATCGACACGGACGCATTCGAGGGTCCGCTCGCAATCCTCCGTCGACGTACACGGCTCGGCTTCGCTGGCGCGACCGTAAGACACGCAGCCCGCGAGCAGGCCGCTGCAGAGGGTCAGGGCCCAGGGCAATAAGGTGGATCTCATCGTGGGGCCTCCTCGGCCGGTGCGAGCGCGTCAGACGCATAGAGCCCGGCGCCGACGACGAGGGCGAGCAGTCCGGCGAGGCTGAGGCAGCCGCCACCACAGATGCCCACGGTCATCGTGTCGTTGTCGAACGGACCGCGGGCGTCGATGAGGGCGCGGGCGTTGTCGATACTTGGATCGTCGCTGTAGGCGTCGGCGGCCCGGCCGACCCCGTTGAACTGCAAGGCGCCGGCGCCAGCGAGGCCACCAAAGAGGAGGGCCGACCCGAGGCCAACGCCGCCGACGAGCAACCCAGCGCGCGCCGTCGACGACAATGGCTTGTCCGTCGCGACGGCGAGGGGGCCTTCGACGGCGCGCAGCGGCAGGGCCCCGGCGCTCTCTCGCAGCAGACTCTCGATGAGGTCTGGCAGTTGACGATGCAGGTCGTTGACGGCGCGGGCCTGGACCGAGGCCAGGGCAATGGTGCGACCGCTGACATTGTCGTAGATGTCGGCGCGCAAGATCTCGTCGTTGGCGAGGCGCACCACGCGGGAGAAGACGACGAAGCGGGCGCCCATGGCGTTGGCAATTTCGGTCATGCAGGCCGACGAGTCACAGCCCGCCTGCTGCTGTTGCTCAGCGAAGCCCAGCCGATCCCGCACTGAGCGAGGAGACTGCACCTCGAGATCGAGGCGCCGGGCCAGCGTGAGGACCAGCGCCTCGGTCAGCGTCTGCCGCGTGACCGCCTCCACGTGGTCGCCGCCAACGTCCACGACGAACATGAGCGGCCTGATCGGCACGGGAGGTCCAGAGACCTCAGGCGTGGAACCCAGGTTCATCAGCACCAATGCCATCGCCAATTCGACCATGCCCGACCGTACTGACGGCGATGCGATGGTCAATGGCAGCGGTGCCACCAGCCTCCACGGTTCCGCGACCCAGGTCACACGCCGTGGTCGACGTCTACGTCGACATCACCCCACCTCTGGGCAGCGACCGCTGCACCGACACGCGAGCAAGGTGGCACCCACATCGCCATGGCGGCATCATGCTCGCGCCATTCGCTGCCCACCATGGCGGCGGGCACCACGATGCTCAGCGCGACCCGGGCGGCGGGCTGCCCTTGTGGGGAACCTTGCGGGTGGCCTTGCGAGTGACCTTGCGGGGGGTAGCCCCCTTCTTGGCGTCGGTCTGTCGCTCCCGCTGTTTTTCTCGCTCCAACTCTTCCAGTTCGGCGCGCTGACGTCGTCCCAGCACGTCGGGGCTGATGCCGGCGGGCGCTGCCCTTCGCTCTCGCTCGTGGTCCTGGATGACGCGGCGGCGCACCTCGTCCCAGTGGCGGTCGACGTCTTCGGCCCTCGGGGTCGGCAACGGGCGTTGCTCGACTTCACGCTGCAAGCGCGCTCGGGGACCCAGCACATCGGGCTCGTTGAGGCGGGGCCGGGCGATGGCCCTGGGGCTCGGCACGACAATCGCGCGAGGCTCGGCGCGGCGGGCGTCGTCGTTGTCGCCGCTGTCGTTGTCGTCACTGTCGCGTGCGGCGGGGCGCGCCGACGGATCGTCGGTATGGATGATCCGGTGGGGGCGCACCTGCTGGCCGCGGGCCCGACTGACCACGTCGATGTCGACGCCGTCGTTGCGATGCTCCGCATGGTCGCGTGCCGGGCGGTGGATGATCGTCGACGTCGACAGCACCACCACGTTGCGCGGGGCTGGCCAACACACGACCGAGACGTCGGGGGCGACGACGTATCGGTCGTCGACAAACACCCACGCCCCGGAGACCACGCCGTAGTCGAGGTCGACCCGGACGAAGCCGCGCCCCGGCACCCACGCCACCTCGGGATGCAGCGGCGCCCAACCCACAAAGCCCGGCCCCTGGCGCCACACCACCCAGGCCGGCCCCCAGACCCGACCCGGCACCCACACCCAGCCCGCGTCGTCGAGCCAGACCCAACGGCCGTAATGAAATACCGCCCAGCCAAAGGGTTCCGATGACGCCCACAACCAGCCATCGTCCGTCGTCCACATCCACGTGCCCCGCGTGTAGGGGCGCCAGCCGGGGCCGACGGTGGGGCTCCACACCCATCCCCAGTGCTCGTTCCACCACCAGTCGCCATGCGGGTCCAGCGCCTCGTAAAACGGCTCGAGGTCGTCGGGAGGCAGCGGTGTGGCGTCCGGATGGGCTGCCACGACGGTCATGGGGACACAGGCGACCACGGTGAGGGTGGCGCCCGCGCCGGCGAGGAGGGTTCGTCGCTTCATGGTCGAGGCTTCAGCCAGAACCGTGCCCGCGCCATCAGCGGCGGAGCCGACGTCGTCAGCGAATCAGGCGCGCGGCGTGGTGCAGGTAATTCTCGAGATTGGTGTAGCCGTCGCCATCGACGTCGCCGTTGTGATCAGCCTGACCCACCCTGCTGCCATGCAGCATTTCCCAACCGTCGTCCATGCCATCGCGGTCGCTGTCGGTGGGGCGCGTGCCGGCCCGCAGCGTGCCCCAGCCGCCGACCTCGTCCTGGCTGTCGATGATGCGACCAGTGCCCTGCCTGACGCCCGCGACGATGCGGGTGTCGACGCTGTCGCGTGACCACGGACGGGCCCCCGACTGCGTCAACACGAGTTCGTGGGCGGTGGTGGCGTCGTGGGTGGTGATGGGCGCCAGCCCATGCGGCGTTGTGCGACGCCCATAGTCGCCCACGAAATTGGCCCAGCCGTCGTCGCGGCCATTGACCGTGCTGTTGCCGTCGAGGTCCCGCAGATTGCGCTCCTGGAAGATGACGACGTGGCTGTCGGCGTTGCCCTGGAAGGCATGCCGGTCGCTGGAGTCGGGGCCCGTCTGCAGGAAGTTGCCCACATAGTTGACGCGCACTTCGAGGGCCGCTCCCGAGACGTAGCCCGTGTTGCGGTTGTTGGAGAGCACGTTGTTGCGGAGGTCGGCCTCACAGATCTGGTCGGCGTTGTAGGTGCCGATGGCCGGGTTTCGGTTGTTGTTGTTGGCGAACAGGTTGTGGTGCACCGAGATGGTGCTGTTGCCGCTGCGGCTCTTGAACAACGACCCCATCGAATGGCCCTGGTGGTTGGGATCGAGCTCACCGTGAAACAGGCCGGTGCGGCGCAGTCCCTCGGCGATGATCGACCACTGCACCGTCACGCGGCGGAACGGGTCGGGCCCCACCGACAGGTTCTCATCAATGCCCCATGACGCCGACACATGGTCGACGATGACGTCGTCGCCGGCCAGCGTCAGGCAGTCCTCGGTGAAGCCGTCGGGGCGACTGCGGGTCTTCTTCCTGATGTCGCCAGCGCGAAAGCGCAGGTGCTGGATGATGACGTCGTCGCCGCGGATCTCGACGTTGAACCCACGCACCGTGATGCCGTCCCCCGGTGCCGTCTGTCCAGCGATGGTCAAGCGGTTGCGCTCGGCCTGCAGCGGCGACGTCAGATCAATGATGCCGGCGGTCTCAAACACGACGGTGCGGGCGCCGCTGCCCGACGTCAGACACTCTCGCAAGGTGCCGGCGCCGCTGTTGGCCAGTGACGTCACCCGGCACACATCGCCACCGCGACCGCCGGCAGCCAGGCGACCCTCGCCCTCAGCGCCGGGGAACGCCAGACACCCTTCGCCCGCACACGCCACCGCCACCACGCAGCGACCGTCGTCGCCACAGGTGCCCGATGGACACGACGCCGGGCATGACAGCGTGCCGCCGCAGCCGTCATCGACATCGCCACAGCGACCAGCGCACGAGGCCGGCAGGCATATGTCGCTGTTGCGGCCACACACGCAGACATCGCTGACGTGCCCGGTGTCCCCGCAGCCCAGCGGCGCGCGGGCCGGGTCGATGCCACAGCCGACGTTGTCGTAGCCGTCTGTGCAGGCCAGGCCGACGCCGGCACAGACGGCGGCGCAGCCAGCGCCGTCTTCAAACAGGACGGTGCAGGTGTCTCCTGTTTGGTCACAGACCTGCCACCCGGCAGCGATGGCCCCGGCACAGGACACGGGGGTCGCCGCTTCGCCTTCGCCGCCTTCACCACCGGTGTCAGGCCCTTCGCCTTCACCTTCGCCTTCGCCTTCGCCACCGGTGTCAGGCGCTTCACCTTCACCTTCGCCGTCGCCAGCACCTTCACCTTCGCCCTCGCCATCAGGCAGCACGGCGGGCGGCGACGGTGCCACACCCGGTGCGGGCTCGATGGGCCTGGGGCAGGCCGTCGTCAGCACCGTCGTCAGCACCATGAGCAACACAGCGAGCAGGCAGAGGGGAATGCGCATGCCCCGCTTGAAGCAGGTTGGATGCCAGACCAGCGGGGGTTCACCAGCCCATCCGGACGCCACGCTGATCGTGGCCAGGCAACGAGGTGTCTCCTTTCGGGCGACAGCCTGACGCTAAAGTGTGCTCCATCGGGAGACACCCGCCTGGTGTGGCTTGCGTGAGCGCGCGATGGTGCTGCCCTGGCAGTGCCCGGGCAGCGCCCACGATGACTTCGGCGCCCCCCCTCGGGCATAGTGCGCCCACGTCGAACATCCGGGGAGCCCCATGCCGAGCCTCGTGCAGATCAAGAGCAAACGCCGCCTCGAGCTGGACACCTCCGTCAAGAGCAGCGGCATCCAGCTGCAGCCCGGCATGAACATCTGCCAGACCGACCTCCCCATCGACTGGTACCAGGAGGATTTCAAACCCTACGTCGAGGAATACCTCGCCCTGCCGGATCGGACGCCCGAGACGGTCCTGCCCTGGATGGACCGCTACGTCGTGCCCGCCCTCGATCATTTCGGCCCGAAGCTCATGTTGTTGGCCCACTACTATATGGGCGGCGAGATCGTGAAGCTCGTCGAGCGCTATGGCGGCCGCATCGCCGACAGCTACGAGCTGGCGCTGCAGGCCGACAAGCGCCCCGAGGTGGAAATCTTCGTCGAGAGCGCCGTGCATTTCATGGCCGAGACCATCGCCATCCTCAAGCACCCGCACCAACAGGTCTACATCACCAATCCCAAGAGCGGCTGCACCATGGAGGCCCTCGCCAAGGAGGATATGGTGCTGCCGCTGTTTGACGAGTTGCACGACCGCTACGGCCAAGACCTCATGGTCATCTGCTACATGAACACCTCTGGCCGGCTCAAGGCCCTCGCGGGTCGCACCGGCGGCGCGGTCTGCACGTCGTCAAATGCGAAGGCGATCATGGAGTGGGCCGTGCAGCAGGGAAAGAAGATCTTCTTCGTCCCCGACCAACACCTCGGCCGCAATTCAGGCCGCAAGGTCGGCATCGGCGACGACGAAACCTTCCTCTTTGGCGGCGGCTGGGAGGGCGCCAATACCCGCTTGTCGTCGTTGTCGGCGGCAGAGCGCACTCGCCTCGACCACAGCCGCTTGTTGTTGTGGGGCAGCTTCTGCGGCGTGCACACGGTGTTTTCCACCTGGCAGGTGCAGCATTGGCAGGCGCAGGGCTACAAGGTCCTGGTCCATCCGGAATGCACCGTCGACGTCGTCGAAGCCGCCGACGGCGCCGGCAGCACCAAGTACCTGTGGAATGCGCTGCAGCAGGCCAAGCCTGGCGACAAGCTGGCCATTGGCACCGAGGGGCACTTCGTCCGCAATGCCCGGGACTACGGGAAACAGCACGGCGTCACCGTCGTCAACCTGGCCGACGTCCCCGGCGCGACCATGGGCTGTGGCTGCGCCACGATGTCGCGCAACGATCCACCCCACCTCGTGGCGATGCTCGACTTGCTGCGTCAGGGCAAGGCCCCGGCTCTCAACCGGGTCGAGGCCGGCGACGCCGTTGACGAGGTCACCGGCCACCGCGAGCGCCTCGACGAGCAGAGCCGCGCCGACATCGCCCGCGAGGCCCGCACGGCGCTGGAGACCATGATTCGCCTGACCGAAGCCGCCGGCTTGTAGTCGACATCGGCGTCGACATCGGCCCCGACATCGGCGCCAGATCGTCTGGGGCCATCACAGAGCCTGGAGCACACGCTCGCGCTCGGCACCGTCGACGAGGCGCTGGCCGTGCTGCCGCTCCCCTCGGCGCTGACGAGGCTCGACGTCAGATGGCCTGGCTGCCCCGTTCGCCGGTGCGAATGCGGATGACCTCTTCCAGCGGCATCACCATGATCTTGCCATCGCCCACCGCGCCGCCGCCGTCGGTGCGGGCGCCGGCGATGATGGCGTCGACGGATTTGTCGACGTAGGCGTCGTTGACGGCGACCATCAGCCGCACCTTGCGGGTCAGGTTTTGCTGCACCGGTTGGCCACGCACGTACTCGACCTCGCCGTGCTGGCGTCCGTGTCCCTGCACGGGGTCAACCGTGATGCGGTAGTGGTCGCCCTCGTCGAGGACGGCCCGCAGGCGTTCCTGCACGGCGTCGAGACGTTCGGGGCGGATGATGGCGATGACGAGCTTCATCGAGGGCTCCGGCAGGAGGCGGGTGGACCGGTGGTGACCGAGTGTCGCCCACAAGGTCAGGCGAGGTCGAGGTGGTAGCCACGTTCGCCGTGGATGGCGACGTCGAGGCCGTCGCCCTCTTGTTGCGGTGTCACGCGCAAGCCGAAGAGCCGCTTGACGATCATGGCGATGATGAAGGTGCCGAGCGCGGCGAACGCCACGGAAATGCCGACGGCGGCGGCCTGTTTGCCAAGCTGGCTCCAGTTGCCCGCCAGCACACCCACGACGGGGGTGAAGCAGAACACGCCGGTGAGCAAGGCACCGATGATGCCGCCGACGCCGTGGACGCCGAAGGCATCGAGGCTGTCGTCGTAGCCGAGCTTGTTTTTGAGTTGGACGGCGAAGAAGCAGCCGACGGAGGCTGCGGCGCCAATGAGCATCGCGTTGACGGGCACGACATGGCCCGCCGCCGGCGTGATGGCGACGAGGCCGGCGACGATGCCCGACGCCATGCCGAGGGTGGTCGCCTTGCCGTGGCGCAGACGCTCGATGACAATCCACGTGAGGGCCGCCGCCGCCGCCGCCGCCTGCGTCGTCGTGAACGCCAGCCCCGCGATGCCACCGGCGACGGGAGATTCCACGGCGACGGCGCTGCCCGCGTTGAAGCCGAACCAGCCGAACCACAACAGGCCGGCCCCCGTCAGGGTCATCGTCAGGTTGTTGGGCGACATGGCCATGCCGCGGTGCCAGTCGCGACGAGGCCCGAGCACGATCGCCAGCACCAGGGCCGACACGCCCGCAGAGATGTGCACCACGGTGCCGCCAGCGAAGTCGAGGACGCCCCAGACAAACAAGAAGCCATCGCTGGCCCAGACCCAATGGGCGAGGGGGCAGTAGATGAACGTCGACCACAACACGATGAAGGCCACGTAGCTGCGAAAGCGCATGCGTTCGGCGATGGCGCCGCTGATGAGCGCCGGCGTGATGATGGCGAACTTGCCCTGGAACATCACAAACACGAGCTCGGGCACGCCTTTGTCGGCGTAGAGCTGGGTGTGCGCAATGCCTGACAGGCCGAGGTAGGCGGGGTCGAAGCCGAAGAAGCCGCCGGCGACGCTTGGGCCGAACGACAGGCAGTAGCCGACGAGCACCCACTGCACGCCGATGATGGCCATCGCCACGAAGCTGTGCATCATGGTCGTCAACACGCTGCGGGGCCGCACCATGCCGCCGTAAAACAGCGCCAGCCCCGGCACCATCACCAGCACCATCGCCGACGACGTCAGCATCCAGGCGGTGCTGCCGGCATCGATCGTGCCGGGTTCGCCGGCGAGCAATCCGATCAAGCTCGTGATCATCTGCGGTCTCCTGCGCGGGGCCCAAGACGGGGTGCGTCACGCTGGTTGGTCGAAGATGACGCGATGCGCAACAACCGTTTGGTCGTTCCGACGAGGTGCTCGCCGGCACGTCCCGTCGTCGTCCCGTCGTCGTCCCGTCGTCGTCCCGTCGTCGTCCCGTCGTCGTCCCGTCGTCGTCCCGTCGTCGTCCCGTCGTCGTCACGGGCCGGGATCGTCAAAGCCCGGGGGCAGCGGCGCCACCAACGCCAGCGCGGCGCGCGTGTTTGGATGGGTCAACGTCAACTGCCACGCGTGCAACATCAGCCGCGTCGACGGCTGCAGGGGCAGGTTCTGCGCCCGATAATCCCGGACATAGACCGGTTCGCCCACCAGCGGATGGCCCGCCTCGGCGAGATGGATGCGGACCTGATGGGTCCGGCCCGTCACCAGCGTCGCTGCACCACCGGAGATACGGCCATCGGACGCGGTCCACACCGGCGTCACGATCGTCGTCGACAGCTTGCCGTCGTCGTCGTTGTGGCCCTCGTGCCGGTCGTTGCTGATGTCGTTGCTGATGTCGTTGCTGATGTCGTTGCTGATGTCGTTGCTGATGTCGTTGCTGATGTCGTTGCTGATGTTGTTGCTGATGTTGTTGTCGTCGGGGCTTCCCTCGCCGTGGCGACGCGTGCCCCGCAGGCCGTCGCCACGGTTGCGCACCAGGCGGCTGCTGATGGTGGCGGCGACGACGACGCCATGGGCGACGAAGCGGTAGCGGCGGCTGACGGCGCCAGCAGCCAACAAGCGATGGAGCCGCTGCACGGTCCGTGCGTCGTCGGCCATCACCAGCAGCCCCGAGGTGCCCTGGTCCAGGCGATGGCCGAGCTTTTTGCCGAGGGAGGCGGCGACGTCTTCGCTGCGCACGCCGGCGGGTTTGTCGACGACGGTGAGCCGGTCGCCGGCGAAGATGACCGGGACGTTCATGGCGCCGCGTCGGGGCCCGACCACAGTGGCACGCTCAGCCGGGCGTGGCCGTCGTCGACGACGGCGATGTCGGCGACGGTGTGGAAGTCGTCGTCGGTCCAGCTGGCCCACGGGGTCTGGTGGTTGGTGTGGATGGCCAGCGCGGGAAAGCTTGACGACGTCAGGTCGAGGCGCAGCCGGGCACCCTTGGGCACCCGCCAGGCGATGGGCCAGAAGTCGAAGCGCAGCGTCACCGCTTCGCCGACAGCGTGGAGATGCTCGCGCCGCTCGCTGGTGGGAAAAGCCAGCGTGGCTGCGGCCTCGCGCATCAACACGGCGTCATCGGGGCGCTGCTGCCCCTCGACGATCAAGCGGGCCACCACGGAGGTATCTGTCGTCGTCGACGTCACCGTCAGCTGCAGCCGCGCTGCGCCACTGATGAAGACGTCAGACGTCAGCGGCGCCGAACGCATGGTGATGCCCCGGGCCCGGGTTGGCTCTGTCGTTGTGGTCGACGACGACGTCGTCGTTGATGTGAACGATGGGTCCTGCTGGACCGGGCCCGGCGTGACGCTGTCGGAGGGAAAAAACGCGAACGCCAGCAGGGCCGCGCCGCCCTGCGACAGCGTGGGGGAGCGGGGGTCGTGGCGCCAGCTGAGCGTGGTCGACGTCGACGGCATGGGCAGCACGCCGGCTTCGACGACCCCATGGGCGCCGGGGGCAAGGGTCAGCTCCCGGTCGGTCGTCGTCGTCGTCGTCGTCGTCGTCGGCGGCGGCGGCCACGTCGGCACATCGCGCCAGGTCTGCTCGCCGGGGGCCAGCAGGTGCACCTGGCCCTGCTTGAGCAAGCGCAGGGGCTCGCCCTTGAGGTGGTGCCCCAGCCAGTCCAGCAGCAGGGGCCATTGCATGAGGCCGCCGCCGCTGGCGGGGCCCATGTCGACGTCGCCGCTGACCTCGCCGAGATGGTTCCACGGTCCGATGACGAAGGCGCTGTCGGCGCGGCTGCCGAGCTGAGACCAGGCCCGCTGCTGGGCCTCGAAGAAGGGGTCGAAGAAGCCACCGATGAGCAGCATCGGCGTGTGCACCCGCTGGGGCATGGTGCGCAGCTCGACGACGTCGGCACGCTGCCAGGCGGCATCGGTG
Source organism: uncultured Myxococcales bacterium (assembly GCA_903952805.1). Lineage (GTDB taxonomy): Bacteria > Myxococcota > UBA727 > UBA727 > VGSZ01 > VGSZ01. The sequence goes on from CAJBHN010000537.1 coordinate 13,970, forward strand.
CTGGCCGGGCTGCTGAGCCACTGGCGATACCAGGGGAGCTCTGCGCCCAGGACGTCGACGTCGACGCGGTCGTGCGGATGATGGGCGAGGGCGGCCAGGTAGTCGTCGGCACCGCGCATCAGCCGCATCCCCGACGTGGGCATCAAGGCGGCCCACGCGGTCATGACCTCGTGACGAAACAGCCCGCGCTCATAGACCACCGGGTGGAGGTCGGGGCCAAACACCATCGGCACCATGGTCTTGACCTCGGGAGGTACAGCGTCGGCCACGGCCCACTGCACGCCGCCGAGATAACTTGGCCCCACCAGGGCGATATTGCCGTCGACGAAGGGCTGCCTCGTCAACCAGCGCAAGGTGCTCAAGCCGTCGGCCCTCTCGTGCACCAGCGGCACCCACTCGCCGTCGCTGCGTCCCTGGCCGCGCACGTCCTGCTGGACGCAGGCATAGCCGTAGCGGGCAAAGACCCCGCAATACAGCCACAACGTCGGCGTCAACGCGCTGTAGGGGTTGCGCAGCAGGACCGTGGGGGCGGGACCATCGCCGGCGGGTCGAACGATGCGGGTATGCAGCGCCACGCCGTCGTCCATCGGCACCATCACCGTCGTGACGTCGCCACCGTCGTGCGTATAGGCGGGCAGCTGGTGCAGGCGCCGGAAGAGCTCGTAGCGGCCGACGAAGGCGACGCCCACCACGAGCAGCAGCAGCAGCAACCCGCCGACCACCAGTCGACCCAAGCCCCGCAGCACACGGCGAAGACGCGAGCGAAGCGCGGTGGACACAGCAAAACTCCAGGGCCACCGCGACTACAGCAGCAGCCGCCGATATTTGGGCAGGTTTTCCAGCACGACGCCGACGCCGTCGACGACGGCGTGCAGCGGGTTTTCGGCGACAAAGACCGGCAGCGAGCACTCTTCGCTCAACAGCACGTCGAGGTTTCTGATCAAGGCGCCGCCGCCGCACAAGACGATGCCGCGGTCGATGATGTCGGCCGACAGCTCGGGAGGCGTCTTCTCCAACGTCGCTTTGACGGCGCCGACGAGCTGGCGGATGGAGTCCTGCAGCGCCTCGCGCATCTCGACCGACGTCACCGTGATCTGGCGGGGCACGCCGGTGATGAGGTCGCGGCCCTTGATGTCGAGGTCGAGCTCTTCGTCGAGGGGATAGGCCGACGCGATCTTCATCTTGATGAGCTCGGCGGTGCGCTCGCCAATCAAGATGTTGTGCCGCTTGCGGACGAAGTTGACGATGGCCTCGTCGAGCTTGTCGCCGGCGACGCGCAGCGTTTGCGACGAGACCAGCCCGCCGAGCGAGATGACCGCGACGTCGGTGGTGCCGCCGCCGATGTCGATGATCATGCTGCCGCGGGCCTCTTGCACCGGCAGACCGGCACCGACGGCGGCGGCCATCGGCTGCTCGATCAGATGAACCTCGCGCACGCCCGCGCCGATGGCGGCCTCACGCACGGCCTTCTGCTCGATCTGCGTGATGCCGGCCGGCACCGAAATGATGAGGCGCGAGCGCACAAACGAGCGGCCTTGATTGGCCTTCTCGATGAAGCGCTTGATCATGGCCTCAGTGACTGTGAAGTCGGCGATGACGCCGTCACGCATCGGGCGGATGGCGGTGATGTTGCCCGGCGTCTTGCCCAGCATTTCCTTGGCGTCACGACCGACGGCCAACACGCGGGTGGTGTTGCCGCTCTTGGTGATGGCCACCACCGAGGGCTCGTTGAGCACAACGCCCTTGCCACGCACGTGCACCAGCGTGTTGGCAGTGCCGAGGTCGATGGCGAGGTCGGTGGAGAAGAAGGACGTGAACTTTTCGAACACGAGGCGGCCCGGGACAAAGGTCTACAATGCTGGTCTTCTTGACTTCGCGGCCAAGAACTCTCGCCTGACGGCGCTGACGTCGGTGTTGGCAGTGGTCGCCAAGTCGCCCGTTTGTCTCCCGTTGCAGGCCCTTTGTCACGCGGTGCGGCATACGAAGAAGAGGTCGTACCTTTGCCTACATCAAAAGAGGGCGACGACGGTGTCCCTGTCGGCGCCATGCGCTGGTACGAGGACCGGGTGAAGAACCCCAGCCGCGCCCAGCCCGCCCTTGCCCCAGACCCTGTCCCCGCCATCGTCGCTGACGCTGCCCCCGACGCTGGCGGCGATGTCGACGGCGACGGCGATGTCGATGTCGATGTCGACGGCGACGGCGACGGCGACGGCGACGTCGAGCTGCCGCCGCCGCCGCCCGCCCGTCCCCTGCTGGCCGGGGTGCTCAGGTTGGTGGTTCCCGATGCCGCCGGTCAGCAGCGGCTCGACGCCTGGCTCGCCGCCGAATTGCAGCTGTCCCGCTCGCGGGCCAACGCCCTCATCGACGCCGGCGCCATCACCGTCGACGGCGTGCGTCCCAAGCGGGCGTCGTACAAGGTGAGCGTGGGCGAGCAGATCGTGGTGACGACGCCGCCGTCATGGTCGGCCCCGGCACCGTTGCCGCCGATGGTCGCCGAGGACCTGCCGCTCGTGGTCATCTACGACGACGACGACATCTGCGTCATCGACAAACCCGCCGGCATGGTCGTGCATCCCGGCGCCGGCCACGACACCGGCACCGTCGCCAACGCCCTGATGTTTCGCTTTCCCGGGCTGTCGGTCGGCGGCGAGCGTCGACCCGGCATCGTGCACCGCCTCGACAAGGACACCTCGGGCCTGTTGGTCGTCGCCAAGCACGACGAGGCCCTGCGCCACCTGGCGGCCCAATTCGCCGCCCACAACAGCGACAGCGGCGTCGACAAGCGCTACATCGCCTGTTGCTTCGGGCTGCCGGGTCCTCCCGGTGTCGAGGTGGAATTGATCACGGGCCACGACCGCGCCGTCCGCGACCGCCGCCGCTTCACCACCCGCCTCGATCCCCCCGAAGAGGGGGTCACCATCGGTCAGCTCCGCCTGGCCCACACCTGCTTCACCGTGCGCCACGCCGCCGCCACCCTCGCCGTCGTCGACGTCCGCCTGTTGACGGGCCGCACCCACCAGATCCGTGCCCACCTCGCCGACAGCGGCCACCCCCTGCTGCAAGACGACCTCTACGGCGGCGTGCACATCGAACGACGCCTGCAAAATGGTCCCGTGCGCGACGCCGTCGTGCAGCTGCGTCGTCAAGCGCTGCACGCGTCGTCGCTGTCGTTCATCCATCCCCGCACCGGCCAGCGCGTGTCGTTTTCGTCGCCGCTGCCAGCCGACATGGCCGCCGTCGTCGACGCCATCGCCCTGCTGGCCCAGACCGACTCGCGGGCCTGAACGCCCGGGCGGCGCTGTCTGGGGCCATCGGCTCCGCCTGCTGAGCGTCGATCCTATTCACTGGGTCGCCAGCGACGTAGGCATACACATTTGTGTCGCCACCGTTGAATCCAATGGGGTCTTTTGCGGTCCAGCGGCCGCTCTCGGGGTCGTAGTCGCGGGCGCCGAAACGGACCAGGCCGGTGTCTGGGTCTTCGAGGCCGCCGGCGAAGCCGAAGGGCAGCAGGCCCGGAGCGCTGTCGATGACGACGCGGCCGAACTCGTCGAACTCGCGTTCGGCGACGATGGTGCCGTCGTCGACGTCCACCACCAGGCGCGGGGAGCCGAGGTGGTCGGTGATGATGCGCCAGGTTTCGCCGGTCAGCACGTCGATGGCGATGTCGGGAACGTTGGCGTGGCTGCTGTACACGTAGCGGCGGCGCACCACCCCGCTGCCATCGAGTTCGGCCACGATACGCAGTTGGCCGTCGTAGACGAAGCCCTGCTGAAGGACGCCGTCGACGCGCTTGCCGATGCGCCGACCGAGGCCGTCGATGACGTAGTCGATGACGCGACCGTCGCTCAGGGTCACCTGTCGCAGGCCACCGAGGGTGTCGTAGGCGAAGCGCATGGTGGCGTTGGTCGAGGTGTCGGTGCGGCTCACCAGGGCGCCGTCGGCGTCCCAGCCATACGTGAAGGTGCCATGGGAGAGGAGCCGGTCTTGCTCATCAACGACGGCGTCGGTGCGGTTGCCGTTGTCGTCGTAGCTGTAGGTGGCGCTGACGGCGCCGTCTTCCTCGACGACCACGAGGCGCCCGGCAACATCGTAGCTGTAGTCGAAGACCCGGCTGGTGCTGATGATGTGTGCCCTCAGCGTCGCGGCGGCGCCCGTCGTCGTCATCGACCTCCGCCGCGCGTTCAGTGGTTGATAGGCTCTGGCATCCAAGTAGATTCTACGTCTTTTCCACGACACACTGCCGTATTTCAGCAGCAATTTCCCGCCGACTGCCACGCACAGACGGCAACGTGAACATCAGAACTCCATCATCTATCATAACATCAAAAAAATCACTGACATCAGTGTCCTTTTCGCTGCCCTTCACTGCCCTGGCCGACGCGATTACACGGCCGTTAATTGCGATAACGCAGTCACGCTTTCCTCGAAACACCTCTGTCACCGCTGCTGGTACACAGTCGGGGCAAACATGCCGCCCAACGTTCACATATCCAATAGGAACGTCTCGACCCAGGGATACCGAACATATCGACACGCCCTTTATGGCAACACAAATCAAAACATCAATCATGCATCAAACTCTCCAGAACAAAGTGTGTAGCATAGAAGTCTTCCACTAACGGGATTCCGCCACCATTCAAGACCGAAATGAACGGGTCGCCCTGCATCGCCTCACACAGCTTCGCTGCATGTATGAGTTCATGCCCCAAAGTCGCATCTGCGAATCGATCGGCGTCAATGCCACCCTCGGTTGAGGCTCGCGCCTTTTCACTGTCAACTCGAATGTCCACTTCTCGATCAGCTCCGCGCCCTCGCTCCCAGCCTTCTCCATCGGAACTATTGCCGGTTGCACCGTAGCGAGTGTCTTCACTGCACATATTGTGGTCTGGAATCCCCGTATCTCCGTAGATATTGAACTGCACGCTGCAGGCATCGACGAAGTCGATCAACTGACGCGCCGAAGCACCAGACGCGCCGAAGCCCGCGAGCAAGCCAGCAGCTTCGTTATTGGCAGGCACAATCAACAGCCCAAGCGGGTCGGTCCGGTTCACCGGGTCGTTTGCGGCGTACTCGTAGAGGTTGGTCGTACCGCCGTTGAACCCAATGGGGTCTTTTGCGGTCCACGCACTGCCCAACGCACCAGATTCCACGAAAACCGAGACCCGCCAGGTGCCCCGGGCGCCGACGGCGTCGAGGCCCCAGGGGCCGTTTCGGTTGCGCTGGCGCGCCAGGGCGGGGTTGCAGGCCGACACGACGGTCAGCGTAGCGCCAACATCACGCGCGCCGCGAATGTGGCCTTGCCGCACGGCCCGCTGCGCGGGTCGCCGCAACGGCGCCGGCAAGGCAGTCATTCACGACGCCACCAACCCCATCACGACGGTGCTGCCAACACCGAGACCCAAAGCGGGCGCCATCGCCCGCCTCGCCCGCGAACCCGCCCTGTTCACGAGGCTCCTCGCCGTCAACAACGGCACCCGCACCCTGGCCGACACCGCCTGCACCGGCGGCACGCCCTGACCGGCCGGGCTCCTTCGGGGTGGTGAACGCCCTGAAGCTCGCGCTGGGCAGCACCCCGGTCGTGCCGTGTATGTGCTCAGTCAGTTAGTCATAGATATAGATAGAATCGCGGCATTCTTTGCAAACAAAAGAACATGTCAATGTCTCGTTGTTGACCACAAACACATCTAAGCTTTTCTGCTTGATAATACCCTCATCATAGGGATCAATCAGTAGAATAGCTATTCCTCTTTCCTGAATTTGGACGAGGTCCCCTTCACGAGCCTTCCCGAAAACAGAGATCAGTTTGCGTGTAGCTACGTCGGTATCTCCGCTGCAGGCTACCGTGTAGAAATGCGAGTATTCGTGCTTTTCAAAAACATAGAGCACCACTGCTGCGGTCGCGAAGAGCATTAGAACTACTGCGACAACTACTCGTACCATGAGATAACCTCACCGTTCTCGACGCGGCGTACGCATTCCTGAGTGCACTCCGCGCGTGTAGGCCGGTCGCGACCAGACATGCTCGTCAAGTCTGCACACGCGTCCCGACCTTGGTGGTTATTATAGACATCCTGCATCGAAGATGCATCGCCTTGGTCGGCACGTTTTTGATCCCGAGTATCAATCAACTTTGCGATACCGGAACCAAAGACAGACGCGCTCTCGCATGAAGACCGACAATGACGAAATGCATCCGACTTTGTCCTCTGACCAGGAAACAATGAATTGCCATCAAGCACTGCCGAGTGATTCACTGCACCGTCCTTGTCATTGTGAACGGCATACACAAATAACACTGACGAAAGTACAACGACAGCAGCGCCACCCGCAACGACGATCCAGCTCTCGCCTGTTGAATCGACAACATTTACCGGGTCGTTCCCAGCGTACTCGTAGAGGTTGGTGGTCCCGCCGTTGAACCCAATGGGGTCTTTTGCGGTCCAGCGGCCGCTCTCGGGGTCGTAGTCGTAGGTGAACCCTTCGGGCCCCGGCGATGGATGACGATGCAGGCGATGACCCGCATCGTCATCCATCCCCGTACCGGCCAGCGCGTGTCGTTTTCGTCGCCGCTGCCAGCCGACATGGCCGCCGTCGTCGACGCCATCGCCCTGCTGGCCCAGACCGACTCGCTCGCCTGAACGCCCGGGCCACGGCAGACGCCATTGCCGGGCCCACGCCGGCTGGCGACGGTGGCGGCGATGACCATTCCCGCCTCCCTTCTTGACGTCGTCGCCGGTTACCGCCGGGCCGGCCATGCCACCGCCCTCATCGTCCGCCACGCCGAGCGTCACCCGATTGTTGACCTCGAAACCCACCACGCGCTGCTGCTGACCGACGTGGGCCATGCCCAGGCTCGCGAGGCCGGACGCTCGCTCGGTGTCCTGGGCGCGCCGGTGCGCGTGCTGCACTCGCCGGTGCAGCGGTGCGCGCAGACGGCGCGCGGCATCGTCGACGGCCTGCGCGAAGCCGGCGTCGTTGCCGAGCTCATCGGCGCCGACGCATCGTTTGGTGACCCGTTCCTGCTCGACCGTCCACGCGCGCTGCGCATCGCCGCCACGCATGGGCCGGGTTTCTTGCGTGCCTGGTGCGATGGCCAGCTGCCGCCGAGCCTCTTTGAGCCCTGGGCCCAGGCGGCGCGTGGCCAGGTCACGGCCGCCGGTCGTCATCTGGCGAAGCGTGACGTCGACGACGACGCCATCACCGTGATCGTGTCGCATGACTGGAACATCGCCATCGTGCGCGAGGCTTTCCTCGGCTTCCGCCCCGAACAGGGATGGCCGTCCTTCCTCGACGGCGTCGTCGTCGCCAGCGATGACAACGACGTCGTGGTGGCCTTTGATGGCCGCAGCGCTCGGCTGGGGCAGCCGCTGCTGCCGCTCGTGCCAGACGAACCACCCACCGCCATCGACGCCTGAGCCAACCCGGGCCGTGCCCTCAGTGGGGCGTCGCAGGTGCCGCTGGCGTCGTCGTCGTCGCTGGCGCCGTCGCTGGCGCCGTCGTCAACACCGGCACCTTGACCGTCATGGCGCCGCCATCCTTCAATCGCAGCGTGAGCTCGACGATGTCGCCGGGGGCGGGGTGTCTGGCGACGTCCATGAACATCACGTGC
>CAJBHN010000538.1 GCA_903952805.1 uncultured Myxococcales bacterium
AGAAGCGCTACGTCCTCACGGTCACCATCGTCGCGGGCAATACGCCGTTTAGCGGCATCGCGTTGACGCTGACCGACACCAGCGGTGCCGTCGAGTCGTCGGCGTCCTACGCTGGCACCGCGGTGCTGCCCCTGGTCGGCGTCACGGGTCCCGCCGAGACCGGCCGCTTCACGCTGGCGGTCAACTCGGGCAGCAGCATCGCCCGCGATCAATGGTCCTACACTGTGTCCATTCGCGAGGAAGACGCCTCCGCCGAAGCCGATTGCTCGACGGCCGCCCAGGCCGGTCAGGAGCCCAACAACGACTTCGCCACCGCCATCGCGCTGACTGCCGGCACGCCCCGAAGCTTTACGCGCTGCGCGACAGGCGACGTGGACTTCTTCAAGGTCGAGGTCCCCGAACTCAACGGTGCCGAATTCACCGTCGATGGCTTTCAAAACGCCGAAGGCAACATCAACGTCGAGGTGTTCCGCGGGCCGACGACGGCCGAACTCGTCGCACGCGGCCAGACCACGGCCAATAGCGAGGTCGTGACTGCTCCCGAGGGCTCCGCGACGTATTTCGCCAAGGTCATCCTCGCCAGCGCCAGCGGCGCTCTGAGCAACCAAGTCTACCAGGTCACTGCCCGTGCCGTTCCCCGTCCCGCCGCCTGCGCCGCCGACGTCGGCGAAAACGACGGCAGCATCGCCACCGCGACGACGTTGCCGACGACGACGGACGGCGAAGGTCTCGTCACGGGCACCCTGGCTCCCCTGCGCTGCAACGGTCAGGACATCGACCACACGCGCTTCACGGTACCCGCCAACCAGGGCGGCACCCTGCGTCTGGCCTTCACCAACTCCGAGGGTGACCTCGCCCTCGACCTGCTGAACGAAGCCGGTGTTCAGGTGGCGACGTCGAATACGTCGTCGTCGGCCAGCGGCGTCGAAGCCATCGACCTGCCCCAAAGCACCAGCGCCCAGACCTACGTGGCCCGCATTCGTCTCGCTTCAACCACGGGTGCGGCCACGGTGGGCCAGCGCTACACGCTGTCATTGTCGACGTTCGACGCCGGCGCCTGTTTGGTCAGCGAGCCCAGCCCCGACAATACGTTCGTCACCGCTCGCTGCCTCGGCACCGTCGGCGTCGGCGACTTCCCCGTCGGCGCCGCGGCCTGCAATGGCGACCCGCTGCCAAACCCCCTGACCGGAGCCCTGGCTGCCTGCCAGGCCGACGCCACCGCTGTCGGCTGCTTCCTGAGCTGCGGCAACACTGACAGCGACACCTTCCGCCTGGGCTCCCTCGAATCCGGCCGAACGGTGTCGGTGCGCCTCGCCTACGATCCCGCCCTGGGCGGCCTCGACCTGCAAATCGCCAAGTTGACGTCGACCACCGGTACGTCGTCATCCACCCTGTCGACGATCACCGACGCCGATGGCGACGGCCTGGTCAGCCTGGACCTGCTGACCTCGGGTGGGGCGCGCGAGCACTTTGTCACGGTGAAGCCCAAGGGCAGCACCGGCCAT
>CAJBHN010000539.1 GCA_903952805.1 uncultured Myxococcales bacterium
ATGACCGGCTCATACAGGCACAGGGCGGTGAAGAGTGTTCTTCAACCAACCGCGCCTGCATTCAACCCTGGGCTCTCTGACCCCAGCCTCCTATCGAAAGCTCGCAGCCAGCATCCCGCAGGCGGCGCAAGAACACTGTCCACCGAAGTGGGTCACGTCCAGTGCTCCAAAGCGTCGAGCTCAGGCGAGTCCGCCTACTCGAGGAGCACTCTTCTTGCTGGCATCGCGCTGGGACCTGCGAGGGGCGTTGCGTTGGGGGTCGTACGTGACCCCACGTTTGCGAGCCTCGGGGAAGAAATTTGACCGTAACCCTGGCCCCATGTCGTCACCACCAGTCCATCGGCGCGAAAGAAGATCGTTGATTCCTTCCCATCATGGGTGAGCGTAAAGGACCGGTTGACTGCTTCGAGTTCGACGACCGACTCATCGATGGTCAGTCCATCAGCAGGCACGACACGAGAGAGAGGATCGATTGTCATGCTCCACTGGGTCGGGCTTGTGCCCGGAGCGCCGAAGCGGTCGAAAGCACCTCCTCCGCTGAACCGGATGCGCCCCTGCTCTCGGTCACGCGGAATGGGGAAAACGATTGGGAGCCGTGCCCGGTACGCGACCAATCCGTTGCCAGGGGGCCGGGTCGTGGCCCCGATCGGACCGTCACACGGTCCACCATCCACGCTGTCGAGGGTGCAGAAAATCAAGACTTCATCGACCGAGCCACGGTTCACAAAGAGCATGCGCTCACGACGAAAAAACTCCAGAATCTGGTCACGTTCAACGGAATGGGCGACATCCTCCTTCGCCGCAAGAGAAACCTGCACGCCGATTGACACGGCGACGGCGACGACAGCCAGGGTGATGGCAAGTTCAACCATCGTAAAGCCTCGGCGCGTGCTCATGGATCAACAGTAGCTTGAACCACTCCGGTTCTCCACCCGTCAACGATCAGGGCACCGACGAGCAAGACGCAAAGGCCTGACAGCGATGTCAGCGCCATGTTCGGTCCCCACGATCTTCCTTCTGGCGGAGTGATGCGTTGCCCGTACGGCGAGGGAGGCCGTTCCAACGATCGTCCGCGTCGTCGAAGACACGGTGCTTGCGCCGCTCTGAAACCAGGCCACTTCGCCAGTCTGAAACCCGACCACCCGTGATGGGGATTCGTAGCACCGGCAGCGCCGCTTTGGCCAAGGCCGGCTGACGCCCCCTCGCGGCACCGATGGTCCCGGTCCGGAGCGCGGAGACGCAGCGCACGCCCGTGGTGGCCTGGTGAGGGCGGGGGGTCGGGGGCAGAGCCGCTGGTGTCGCACCGGTGGCCTCGTTGTCTTTGGTCGCGCCGACGTCCCCCCCCCCGGTGCAGCGTCGTCGATGTGGTGGACCAGAGCCGACTCCGTTTCACCCGATGGTGTGACTCAGCGGCGACGTGTGGGTTTCGGTGCGTCGGCCTTCTGCTGCCGGTAGGAATCGCCCTCAATGTCGACCAGGTGGCAGTGTTGAGCGAAGCGGTCGATGGTCGCGTGGATGGAGCGAGCGCCGTTGAAGACCTCGCCCCAGTTCTTGTATCAATCAGTTTCGGCCAGTTTTATTGTCACCGACCAGGTCGTGACGTAGCATTTGAGTCGCATCTGCGCCGTCATACCCAGCCTGATCGGAAGGTGCTCCTCATGGCGGTCCTGAAGCCAGGCAAACCTGGTGCGGATCCGAACGCGGCGAGTCCTGTGGGACGACGTGGAACCGGGAGAAAAGCGCCGATCATCGGGATGGGGGGCCGCCATGGCGAGTAAGGTCCCTACAGGATCACGGTCCGATAGAGACGGACTTCTCGGTCGCGTTCTTGAGAATCTCAAGCAGTTCGTCCCGCCCGCCGACGTAGAGGCCAGACGTGCAGGACTCAAGTCAGGTACGCGAGTGATGGAGTCGCTGCTTGCTGCCGGCTTTGATGAGGAATCGGTCTTGCTTGCCTGCTGCAGCGCGCTTTCGCTGCCACCGGTGCCGGACGCATGGCTGACGGAACCTCCGGTTTGGCCGCGAGAACTCGATGTGAGCGTGTGCCTTCGACTCGGTGTCGTTCCGATCGGCCTGTCGACCGAGCCTCTTCGGCTGGGATTCGCAAACGTCGAGCTGGCGGCAAAACGGGAGATTCAAGAGCTTCCGCCCCATAAGCGATACCTGATGCTTGGCCGTAACCAGCCAGGGTTCTTCAATGCAGGAGGTGATGTCTCGAGAGACGCCATTGTCGAGACTGAAGAGAAGACCTCGTTGACCGCCAATCTTGATTTCGATTCGCCGACCGTCACCGCCGTCGTCCCTCTTCCAGACGAGGTCGCCAGTGCAGCACGCTTGTCGTCGTCGGCGGCGGATGGCGAGGATGACCTGCTCTTTACCGATCTGTCTGCCGGGGGAGATGAAAGCGAGAACGACCCTACCGTGCAGGAGACGACGGTGCCCATGCCGGCCGCCCGGGCGCCTCCGCCCACGGAACCGACTGCTCCGATGCGCGCGCGGCTGATCGGAGAAGTTCCTCTGTCGACCCGGAAGAGGAGTCGAACGCTGGTCTCACCTGAGAACCAGACCACCCTGAAGGACAGCCTTGAGGCATGCGACAGCGATGACATCATGGATGCGGTCGAGGACCCGACCCCAGCGGCAGTTGTGGAGGTCAAGCCACCCGTACGTCCCCCCATGAGTACAGGTGAGTTCCACAGAGTTCCCAAATCGGGGCGATTTCGTGAGGTCGCGCGCACCAATCCGGGGCTTGACGAGCTGGCGTCTCTGACCTCTGACGCCTTCCAGTCGATCGAAGCGACTCTTGCAGAGTCGGACGGGCCCGTCGGGATGCCGCTGCGCGGTGCTACGCCGAAGGTGATGGCTTCCCTCGATCCGCCCCTGCCGCCAGCGCGGGTTGACTCCGCTCCAGCCAGACCACCGCGGGGGCGCACCCGGTCGATCGCGCCACTGGATCCACCTCTTGCAGCTGCAGGCGAGACACCAGCGCAGCGCGCGAGGATGGTCGCGCCGTTGGATTCGCCATCAACAGATCGGCCCCGGGGCGCCAGGCCGTTTGTGACGGAGCTGGGTCATCGTCGGAGCGTCGGGATATTTGTGGCTGGCGCCGTATCCGTCCTCTTGCTGAGCCGCCTCTCGTGCGACGACACGCAGCCGGCGCAGTCGTCACCATCAGTCACTCCGGGAGTGGGCTCGTCGATTCCGGTGGCGGCTCCGCGTTCAAGCCCACCTCCGACCGAGAACAGGGGACTCGACCTCGTCTCACGTCAACGCTCACATATTGAGAAGGCCTCGCGTGAGAAGGATGATCAAAAAGCCCTGATTGAGCTGTCCATGGCCATTCGCCTTGATCCACGAACCATCGAGGCTCGTGACGCGCTGTTGGCTCGCGCGCGTCGCTACGTCGCGCTCGGGCAACGAGCCAGAGCCGAAGAGGACGTGTTGAGGCTGCTGAAGCGGACGGATGTCACCGATATCCGCGAGGCCGTCGAACAGCTCTCGAGAACCACGGGAAGGTGAGTATCCGTTCGGCCAACCGCGCAGAGACCGCAGCGCTGGTGGGGCAATACCCCCGCCCACCGTTGCCCAGAGTGTTGACCCACGGGCCCAACAGATGGGCCTTGTTTTTCCGACGGGCCCAAGAGCCGCGAGACGGGTTCGACCCGGTCAGGGTATCTTCCAGTCTGGCCGCTCGGGAACAAGGGATAGCCGTGGTGAGGCGGGAGGCTGGCGCTCGAATGCTGCGCGTCGGAGATCGCTGCTGCCGTGCCCGGGGTATAACACCGAGGTGGGGGCCAGGCGGCTTGCCTCCTCCTCGGGGTTTGCGGCGTTCGGGATGAACATGGGCAATCCAACGATCTCCGGGTCGAAACCGTTCGCATTACCAGCGTTACCGCCGATGCCTGCGTAATCAGAATCATGGTAGGTCGAGCCATCAACGGCTTCGGCTTCGGCGCCATCAACGCTGCCGACCTCCGCCGGTACATGACGAACGTACCTGGAGCGTGTGAACATACCGACCATAGAACCCACAACCTTGAGTCGCATACTTGGCTGCAGGCGCCGCAGCAGGTGTTCAGCTGGGTCCCTTTTCGAGAGATCGTCTGATGCCCAGCCTGTGAAGATCGAAGCATCGATCGTCACAGTCTCGGCGCGATCGGGGATGGTGCTTGAGCCAGTAGACCAGGCCACGGACGAGAGATCCGTGTCGGCTGAAAGCACCGTGATCACTGGAGCCATGATCGCGATGCGCGAGTGTCGTACGTCAATCGGAGTGAGATCATTCACCCCACCGATAATGTAGATTGGGAGATTCGACCCGATGCTCAAGCCGGTGTGCACAAAGCGGTCGAGATTCCGAACATTTGTCAAGACGACGGCGTTGGGTCGCGCACAATCGGTGGCGTCGCTTGAAGCAAGGGGACAAGGAAGATGGGCCGATCCGTTGGGTCGCTGCCCGCCTTTCGAGGTCCCAATCCAGACAGCACCTTTGAATCGGTCGGTTTCAGTGCATCGGACCGGATCTTGCTCAAGGCAACGGAATCGCCCGAGCTGGCCGGGGCCCTGTTCGGTCATCGCCTGACCGAAGCGGTCGACATCAAAGACGATAGGCATGATGGGCGTTGGCTTACCGTCTCCACCGACATACGGATCCAGGAATCCTCTACGAGAGGCTTCCATCGGATTCGAGGCATGCGTCGGCGTTACTGCACCGTAGCGAACAATTGCTGCACCGGATGTCATGACGCCATCTTGCTCTTCGTAATCTGAGTAATGGACAGGGTCGGCTGATTGACGAGCTGTTGGTCGATCCGACCAGATCTGCGTCCCCGGATAGTCTTGTTCTCCACCGAGGTACCATTCACCATCGATGATCCGGATATCGGCTTGAAGAGCGAATCGTGAGAAATCAGGGTCGGGGATGACGTCATTCGTTCGGGGATTGGTCCACTCCAAAACCGGCGCCTTGGTGTAGTATTCCATGGACGGCGGCTTGTAGCTTGGCCGGTTGCGAATGCCACTGTTTCCTCGCCATGGCGCCACCTGTCGCCAGAGAACAACCTGAACCCAAATCCAACCGGCAGGAGCCACCGGACGCAAGCCGAGGAAATCTGCAACATGGATGTTGCGAACCGTGAACGAGGTCGATCCGCTGGAACGCGGAACGCGCTCCTGTCGGTCTGACAGCTCATCTAGAAACGGCTCCTGCTCTCTCGCCAGCATGCCGCCGCCCGTGATCATGGAGTGCTGCATCGTGGCAACCTCCCCGGTTGTGCCAGCGGTGACCTCGACCTTCCCTGTGAAGCTTTCGTTGATGGCCTGATGGGATGCCGCTGCAAACTGGAAGAGACTCATGGTCCGTCGCTTGTTCGGCGCAGACGAGCGACAGGTCCTGCCATTGGCGGCCACCGGATTCGCACTGACGATAAACTCAGATGACTCCGAGACGTGCAACATGCCACTGAAGGGAAAGACGTCCGCAGGAGACTCACCGGCCTGTGTGGGTACCACCGTGATTCCATCGAGGTCTGCGTATGGGGTCTGCTTTCCCTCGCGGACATCGCGCTTCAACTGCGACGAGAGGACCGTCATTCGACTCTGCAGTTGCGATACATCATCACCCGGGTTTCGTATCGCGATATGGCTCGCGATCCGTAAGGCACCTTCACACCCATAGAGTTGCTGGAGTTCCTCGTCCCCTGCAGCGCTGTTCTTGATATCCTGGGTGAGCAGGTCAAAAAGCCCCCCAACTAGGAGAGACAAGATCAGAGCGATTCCCAGTACGAAAAGGAGCGCGTAACCCCGGGCGCCCGGTCGCGCGGTCTTTGATTGAAGACGTGTCATGGGGCTTCCTTGTTGCGCAGCGTGACCCGGCCGACCATCATCGCAGATTGGAGTTTCTCGGGCGGCGCCGGGGTCGTTGACCACGGCAGGAGCCGAGCTTGTGCGGAACCCTCTGCGCCCAGTTCAACGGCAACACCCACCATCTGGGGATGTGCACCGTTGTCTACGGGCGAGGCTCGCCATCCACGTCGTGACTCCTCACGCTCGACAATCGCGCTGTCGGCCAGAGGAGGCACATCCGGCTCTTCAACGAGTTCGAGCTCACCGTCGATGTAGCCCACCCCCACACGCAGATCGGCAACACCGTGGGAAATCCGGAGCCGTTCTGACTTGAAGCTGCTCACGTTTCCGTCAAGCTCGACTTGTGAGAACAGGATGCCAAGTGGAGACCGGTTTCCTTCGAGTCCTTGATCGAAGTCGATGTAATGACGCTTGACGTCCGCGAGTACGACGCGTGCGTTCTCGAGACGCGCTCGTCGAGAGACTGGGATGGCATCGGTGACCCCTGGCAAATTCTGCATCCGGAGCTCGCAGGATGCGCCGCTGGGGTCGCCGCTCAGAAAGACCGGATGGATACGTTCGGCGGCATCGACGATCACTACGGTGCGGCGAAAGCGTGGTCCTCCATCGATATTTCCATAGAGGGGTGTCGTGCCGATGATTTCTTCGCCGGCCTGAAAGCAACAGATCTTCGTGCCGTTGGCCGTGAAGGTCTGAAACGTCAGACGATCGGCGTTCACTGCGGTGATCGAACAAACCGAATACTCGCTGTTCTGGCGCAGGGTCCAGAACACATCAGTACCCTTTTGACCAACACCCTTCCCCACAACCACGTAACCATGTCGGCCAAGGTCCGCTCCGCCGCTGCTTCGTATCTCCTCGAGGAGCTGATCGAGTGCAACCTTGGTTTGGGCGGAGAGGGCAAGTGATTGACGTGACGACTTGACCGATTTGAGCATTGAAGAAAACGTTGAAGAGGCAGCGGCCGTAATCAGCGCGAAGATGGCAAGTACCACCATCGCTTCCATCAACGTAAACCCACGACATGACGGGACCGACAGTTTCATGGCGTGACCAGGTAGGTTGCCAGCCGACTGCGTAGCTGCCTCCCATCTCGCTCAGCGACCACTTCGACCATGAGGCGGGCGTAGCCCTTCGTTGGCTGGTTTGGTACAATCTGGCATGTTGCCACCAGGGCACCGTTGTCATCGCCTTTTGCCGAGGTTGAGTAGGCGAGCGGCATGCAGTCTTCATGAGTGACCGGCCGTTCGTATTCGATCGCCAGAATCGACTCGAGATGGCTTTGGCACACAAGCTGGGCTTGCCTCTTGAGATTTTGTGTCGCAATGAATCCGACAATATGGGACATCGACGACGCGACTGCAGTCAAGACGATCGCGAGGATTGCACCTGACACCATCGCTTCCAACAGGCTAAAACCCCTCAAAAGGCAGACTTGAGCAGGTGTGTTCATCCAATCCCTCACGATCAGGATAGCACCATTGCCGACGTGATCGCCACGTTGACCGGCAGCAGGCCCGTGTCGTGTCCTTGATCGTCAAGAGTCTTCGGCGCCCGGAAAGCTGTGGCTGCTGGTGGACCGCCTCATGGCGCAGGCCTGAGCCGGATACACCACCAGCTCGTTGCCGCCCGCCGCGCAGGGCCCGCCGTCGGTGGCCGTGCACAGCACCAGGACCCCTGTCGCCATGCCGCGGTTGACGTGGGCGTTGCGCTCCTGCTGGACAAAGTCGAGGATCGAAAACTGCCTCGGGGAGTCGTCGATGCTGTGGGAGGTGCGGGCGCTGACGGCGATGCCGAGGCTCGCGGCCACGCCGACGATGGCTGTGACCGCCATGGCTTCAATCAGCGAAAACGCGCGGAAGATGTCCACTTTCGATACAGTGTGGGCTCCCCCCGACGACCGCAATCCAACGGTACTCCAACGCCATATGGCCACCGAAATCCCCTTTTCGCGCTACGTGCTTGGCACTCGCCTGGGCAAAGGCGGCATGGGCGTGGTCTATCGGGCCTGGGACACCGTCGACGCTCGCGAGGTCGCGCTGAAAATCGGCGAGGTCCCAAGCGACGAAGCCGCCGCCGCCCGCCTGGTCCGTGAGATCCAGCACGCGTCAGCGGTGAGACACCCACATGTGTGTTCGGTGCTTGGCACAGGCACCACCAGCACCGGCGCGGTCTTTTTGGCGATGGAGCTTGTCGATGGACCCACCTGCGTCAAGTTGGCCAAGCGGTCACGCTCGGGTCCGTCGATCTGGATCGAGGCCTTGCGGGCCCTGACCGACGGCCTCGCCGCCGTCCACGCCGAGGGCATCGTCCACCGCGACGTGAAACCGCAAAACGTCATGTTCAACGACGAGGGGGTCTTGAAGCTCCTCGACTTCGGCATCGCCCGGTCGGTCCTCGACGACACCGTCACCGCCACTGGGCAGGTCATCGGGACCCCCGCCTATATGAGCCCCGAACAGGCCCGCGCCGAAGCCACCGACGCCCGCACGGACCTCTTCTCGGCGGCGTTGACGGTGGCGGCCCTCGCCGGAAGAGGAAAGTCCCGCTTCAGCTCGACGGAATACACCCTCGCCCAGAAGGTGTTGCGCGCGGCCTATTGGTCACCACCGCTGTTGTCCAATGTCGACGCCGCCACGCCCCCTGAACTGGAGAACCTGTTTGGCCGGGTGCTGACGCTGCAGCCGGCGGATCGGGTGTCGTCGGCCCGTGAGCTTCTCGCGATCATCGATGCTTGCCCCATCCGCCATCCCCGCGGGGAGGCCTGGTTGACGGAGTGGGCCATGGGCACCGTCGACGACGCCACCGTCCGCGCCTTCGACGCCGCCCGCGAGGTCGAGCGGGCCCGCACCTTGCCCAAAGACCTCGACAGCCAGACCGCGCGGGTCCTCGCCTGGCGGCGGGCCACCCTGCTCGACCCCACCCCGTCGTCGCTGGCGGCCCTCAGCGACGAAGCTGGCCGCGCCGGCTTCCGCTTCGACGAGGACTACGACGACGTCCGGCAGAAGGTCTTGGCTGGACTCGAGGGACACCCGCCCGAGCCCGAAGAGCTGCGCCGCAGTTCGGAACTGTTTCGGCGCAGCGGCCACATCGAGGTCGCCACCCGCCTGCTGTGGTCCTATGTGCGCCTGCGCCCCGACGACACGGCCGCTGTGCGCATCCTCGAACGCAGCCTCATGGGCCGGGTTGAAAAGACCGGCCTCAGCATCGCCCGCGGCATCAAGACCGGCGGTCTGGTGGCAGCGGCGCGGCCGCGGTCGACGACGCCAGACGGGGCCAACGCCCAGACCCGGACCCTGGCGCTGCCAGACGCGGGCCGCACCATGCGGGGCCTCGCCGGCGCCGATGGACCGAAGCGACCAGCATCAGGACAGGACGAACACCGTGCCGGCACCGGCCCCCGCGGCCCCGTCGTCGCCGAGCAGCCTGGCCTGCCGCGCTGGTTGGCGCCGACGGCGGTGGCGTTGCTCGCCTGCGTGGTCATCTGGATCTTCATCAGCACGGTGCGGACAGCCCGCACGGAATTCACGGGCCAGGCCAAAAAGATCGACGCCGTCGAGGTGAAAACCGTCGTCGACACCCGCCTCGATCTGGTGGACCAGGCGCAGCAGGCCCTTGATGCCCGTGACCACGTCGGCGCCATCGACAAAACCACTCGGGCCCTCGGCATGGACCTCTCGATGGAGAGCGGCCGTCGCGCCCTGCTCATCCGCGCCCGGGCCCGCATCGCTGTCGGCGACAAAGCCCCAGCCCGCCGGGACCTTGAGTTCTACATCGAGCGGTCGACGTCGTTCTCCGACCCGAACCTTGCCGAAGTGAAGCGCCTGTTGGCCAACCTCGACGCTCCCGACCTGAACCGCCCTCGCGAGTAGCACCGACTCAGCCTTTGTTGGCCAATCGGCCGCCAAAGAGGGTGCCCGACAGCGCCACGAGTCCCAGCATGCTGATCACACGCATTCGACGACGAGCACCGGGCGCCATGATTCCTCCAGAGACGGCGTCGGCGGTGTCGCCAACGGCTCCACGGGAGCAGCAGGTGCCGCCGTTGGCCCAGTGGCAGCACCCAACGACAGCGGTGGTCGTCGTCGTCACCGCCCTCGCATGAACGCCAGCACCCGCTCGTTGACGGCGGCCGCATGGGTGATGGGCCCCATGTGGCCGGCGCCGGCGATGGTGTCGATGGTGGCGTGGGGCATGACCGACGCGGCGAGCTGCGCGCTCTCTCTCGCGGCCGTTGGCGACGTCTCCCCGATCAAGAAATGGGTCCGCAGCGAGAGCCCGCGCAGGGCCTCGATCGAAACCCGGGTCCCCTCCAGCGAGGCGACGTGGCGGTGGGAAATGCGAACCTGCTCGATCGTGCTGCGGCGCGCCGTCGTCGACAAGCGCGCAAAGGCCCCCGGGCCGTTCCACCAGTCGATGAAGCCTTGCACCCAACGAGCCCCCGGGCCGCCGGGGTCGTCGTCGCTGATGGGCACGGCCATCAACGCGGTGATGCGGGCCACCTCGACCTGGGCCTGCTCGCTGCCGGGCGGGTCGGCCCCCGGGCCGACGAGGTGGACAATGACGGGCTCGTACAGGCACAGGGCGGCAAAGAGGGCCGGCTCCCGCAGTGCCGCCTCCAGCGCGACGAGGCCGCCGAAGGAGTGGCCAAAGACGCAGGCGGGCGCCGGCAGCGACGACAGCAGCGCCACCAGCGCCCGCACCTCGGTGTCGAGAGTCCAGAGGCTGCCGCCCGGTCCATCCGCTGGCGGCGTCTGGCCCACGCCGAGGAGGTCGGCGGCCACGACGGTGAAATCGGCCTCGGCCATCGCGGTCAGTCGCGAAAACTGCGTCGAACTCATGCCGCTGGAGTGCAGCAGCACCAGCGGCGGGCCCTGACCCGTCACGGTGGCGTGCAGGCGACGCGGCTGGTCGGAGGGCACGGTGGCGAGGTGCTTCATGCCAGCACGGTAATCCCGGCTCCTTGATGGCAGTAGGGGGTCCCGCCGGGTGATCCGTTGATCGCGGCGTCGCCTCGCCGGTGCATCGCCGGTGCATCCAACCGACCACCCTCGGTCTTTGACGACGACAACCGCCGTCCGCGATCACCCCGCACCTCAGAGCCTGATGCGGCGTCGACGACGACGGCGGCCGCGATCCCGACGTTGACGGCGACCAACGCCGCCACGGTCGAGGCCCGCCGAGTTCACGTCCATGCTCGCGCGGTCCGTACGCAAACGGCTGTGCTAGGACCTTGCTATGGCCACCAAGAAGAAGTCGACCACGGCTGCGACCACGAAACCGTCCAAGGCTGCCGACCCGACGGCGCCACCACGCAAGAGGAGGGCCAAAGACCCCCTCGACGAGGTGACCCTCGCGGCCATCAAACAGACCGCCGCCGGCATCCACGACGCCATCTTGCAGCATAAACGTCCCGAGCTGCGCACCCCCGTGCGGGCCCTGAGCAACGTCAGCTACGACCCCAAGAAGGGCTACCTGGAAATCGGCAGCGACAAGAAGGTCCGCACGCTGAGCGTGTCGTCGGTCAAGACCTTCGCCCAGACCCTCAAGATGATGGCCCTGTCCCAGGAGCTCATCAAAAACGACGACGTCGCCACCAAGCGAGACGCCTACTACCAGTCCAAGAACTGGGGCGACGCCCGCTTCGATGAACAGCCCGAGAGCGACACCGTCATGGACGATATCGAGGCCCTGTTTTCGGACCTCGGCGTGTCTCGCGAGCAGCTGCGCTTTGTCCCCGATCAACACGGTGGCGCCGTCGCCGGCGAACTCGTCGTCATCGACCGCGACATCGAAACCGGCGAGCTGATCGAGATCGACTGCACCCGCTTTGGCTCGGGCGCCTATGCGGTGCCGTCGTGGGTTGAACACCTGAAATTCAAGACCAAAGCCAAGTTCATCTTGTGCATTGAAACCCAGGGTATGTTTCAGCGCCTGCAGCATCAGAAATACTGGCAAAAGGCCGGCTGCGTATTGGTGTCGATGGGCGGCGTGCCGACGCGCTCCTGCCGGCGTTTTGTGCGGCTCTTGAGTGAGCAATGCAAGCTGCCCGTCTACGCCTTCACCGACTGCGACCCCTATGGCTTTGCCAACATCTACCGGACACTGAAAGTCGGCTCAGGCAACGCCGCCCACATCAACCAATTCTTCTGTGTGCCCAACGTGCGCTACCTCGGCCTCACGCCGCAGGACATCATCGACTTCGACCTCGGCAAGGCGACGCATCCGTTGGCCGACGTCGACGTCAAACGGGCCTTTGACGCGTTGAAGAACGATCCGTTTTTCCAAAACCAGAAGCCGTGGAAGCAGGCCATCGACCTGTTGATGAAGATGCAAAAGCGCGCCGAGCAACAGGCCCTGTCGCTGCACGGCTTGAACTTCGTCATCGACGACTACCTGCCCAGAAAACTGAAGAACCCCGACGCGTTCCTGCCGTGAGCACCGCCGACGTGCACACCGTCAACGACGCTGCGCGGCGTCGTCAGTTGCCATCGCTGACCGGGGCCCGCTTCGTCGCGGCCCTGGCCGTCGTCGTCTACCACCTGTGGCGCTGGGATGCGTGGGCCGTGCCTGGCGTCGTCGAACACGTCGTGGGCGGCTTGAGCGTCGCGGTGTCGTTCTTCTTCGTGTTGTCGGGCTTCGTCCTCGCCTGGTCGGGCTTGCGCGACGACGGCTCATTGCGGCTGCCGGCGACGGCGTTTTGGCGGGGGCGGCTGCGACGCCTGGCGCCGACGTTTTGGCTGGCCACCGTCGTGGCCCTGCCGACGGCGCTGGCGCTGCTGCACCGCAGTGGCCTTGAGGGGACCGGGTTGGTGCGAGCGGTGGTGCTCGACGCGGCGCTGTCGTTGTCGTTCTTGCAGGCGTTCGTGCCCGGCCATGAGCTGGCCATCAATCCGCCGGCGTGGTCGTTGTCGGCGGAGATGTTTTTTTCGCTGCTGTTTCCGCTGCTGGCACCACCGCTGTTTCGCCTGCGGGCCGGCTCGGCCGTCGTCGCCCTGGTGGGCTTGTGGCTGCTGTCGTGGTTGCCGGGCCTGCTCTACCTCGTGCTCGACCCCGATGGCCTGTCGACCGCAGGCATCGCCGTCGACCACCGCGCCCACGCCGTCGTCCTCGACGTGCTGCGCTATCACCCTTTGCTGCGGCTGCCGGAATTTCTCGCCGGCATCGTCGCCGCCCGGCTGTTTCTCGACGGACGCCGTGTGCCGACGTCGTCGGCCGTCGTCGCCGTCGTCGTCGTCATCGCGGTGTTGGCGCTCGGCCTGCCTGCCCCCCTCGTGCACAATGGGCTGCTGGTGCCGGCATTCATTGTGCTGGTGCTGGCGCTGGCGTCGATGTCGCCGACGATGTCGCCGACGATGGCCCTGTCGACGTCCTCACGGTGGTGGCAGCGCCTCGGCGACAGCAGCTATGCGCTGTACCTGCTGCATGTGCCGCTGCTGTATTGGATCGCGGGGATGTCCATGCGTCGCCTGGGCCGCAACGTGCTGGATGAGCCGCTGCTCGCTGCGCTCGTTGTCGTCGCCATCGTCGTGGTGGCCGTCTCTGTGTCGCTGGTGCCGGTATTTGGTGGGCGACGGGTGGGCATATGCAATGTTGGGCTCGGCTCGGACTCCCACCCTAAAACGGGTGGAGGTTCAACTTGACCACCTTCGACATGTGATTGAAGTCTTCGTCAAGGGTGAGCAGTGCGCCGTTTGACAAAACGTTTGTGTGCGCGGCGATGAGGCAGTCGAACGCAGCGGCCGTGATGCCTGCGCTCCGGCAAGCATTGCGTATCTGCGCTGCCTTGCGGTGCGTGGCCTCGTCGGCCAACAGAATCGGAAAGCCGCTGAGCGCCTCTTCAAGCGCGTTGAAAGCCTGCTCGGTGCGAACACCTGACAAGAGCTCTTGATACACAACGCCGGGCAACAACAGTTCCTCATCCGTCTCGACAAGCCTTCGGAACTCGTCGACGACCGGATGAAGCGGCTGTTTGGATGCCGCGCGTCGAAAGATCATCGAGACTGCGGAGGTGTCGAGGACGATCAACGTTTCGACCGCTCTGCTTTTGGATCAAAGTCGTCGGCGAAATCAATGGTTCCGATAGCGTCGAGCGCGGCTCGCCGCTTACGGCGAGCAATGAACTCGCGAAGTGCTTCGTTCACGGTCGCGCGCTTGCTTGGCATTCCACCGAGGTGGAGTGCGCGTTCAAGAAGCTCGTCGTCGATAGCAAGGTTGGTAGCCATGGGGCCCTCCAAGACGTTCCAAGCCTACACAACACAGTGTGTAGACTTCAACGCTGGATCCGGGAGCCCAACGGGCTGCATCTCGGGCACGAGCACATGATTGTGCGCGAAGCGCATATCATAGCGGAGTGATTTCATCGCGTAGCGATGAAACCCTGCCGAGATGCTTTGTTGCCCAGCTCGGGCCTATGCCGGCTCTTCATCGTCTCCATAATCGTCCTGTTCTCTCGAGCCAAGATCGCTCAATGTAAAGCGATGAGGCAGCGCCGCAATCTTTAATTTTTGCGAAAGACCTTCACGAGCCTTCACAATCGAAGTGAAGTAAGTCCGGAACGCCTCAGAAACCTCACGGCCGACATCAACGCTCGGCGGCACTGGAATCAACAGTTCAACGACCCTGTCGCCGACGTCTTCGCGATTTGTCTGCATTAGAACCAGACGGCGCCACTGCGCCCGAACTGGCTCCAAGGTTAGAGCCCATAGCAAGTAGAACTGGTCGACTAGAAGCGGTGTTGCCGCACGGAATATGAAGACTTCCTTAGTTAGTACAATTCGCTCTTGACCCGGCATCAAAACACAGAAATCACCGATGTTCTTTGATGTTCGCGCAGGTGAAATCAAATCGTAAGGCATTAATCCCGAGCCTGCCTCGCCCCAGTACTCCTCAGCGAGCGGCAGCGGTATCATATTTGTAGGATTTATATTCACCCCGCCGGCGCGGAGATCCGAGACCTTAATGTAAGGGACATCGCCGACGCGTCGATCGGCCGAGGGGCTGCCATGGCCGGGAAACCGTTGGAGGTCCCCTGCAAGCTCCAGTTCACCAACTGTTTTAAGGGAGTATCCGGGCAATTTAGAATTTGTAAAAGACCGGAGATTTTCGACGGTGCTTAAGTCGAAAAAAGTAGGTGTCGCAATTCGGCTCGTTGAAACATCCGACGCCTTCACGGTAAATGACGTCCCAGTGCCAACGGTGCCGGCCAGAATTGCATCAACGTCCGTCTCCAGACGATCGTCGAGAAGCGCGAGACGATCCCCTGTTGCCTGGTCAACTTGGTAAAGCTCTGCACCGTCCTTGTTAATGCCACAGGTGGGCGCGTTCGACATGATCACCTGCCCGTCCGTGAACCACTTAGGTCGGTGCGGCATTTAGGCCTACCTTTTCGAATATATAGATGTTTGTCTTTGCCCGACAGAAGCCTTGAAACGCCTCCATCGGGACGTTGAGAACGCCCCGAAGCGTCAGTTTGCCCTGTAGCCAATCAAAGAGCCACAGATAGCTTGAGCTGAAGAAATACGTTTCTGGGAGCACAATTGCAACGCGGCCACCTGCCACGAGAAGCCTCCAAGACAATTCAAGAAATGCGAGCCCGATTTCGCGCTCCTGGAATGTCTTTGCATCAAATGTGAATGATCCATCGGGCATTCGTATCGGCTTTTGGCAAATCGTTAGCGAAGCCAATCGTGCGTCGTTTCTTGAAACCTTCAGCTTCTTCCCAAAAGGAGGGTTCGTGGCAACACAGGTGAAGCTTTCCGGCTTGAGCACAGGTACAAGGTGTGGCCAAGATTCCGGCCACTTTTGCCTAGCAATAGAATCCCCAATAAACGTGTGTGCACTTCCATCACCAAGAATCATCATCATCGCCTTGGCCAACTTCACACCCACTGCGCTTTTGTCTACGCCATAGATGTGCTGTTGGGCCCACGCCTTAACATCTGACTCCGACATTCCTGGGTGTTTTTCGCGAAATACGCGGAACGCTTGCAAGAGGAAACCACCGGTGCCGCAAGCAGGATCGATTAGCGTGTCTCCATAGTCCAAATCGAGCGCGCGAATCGCGGCGTGCACTATCCTTGGTGGAGTGAAATACTGGCCGTCTTCTGCTTTTCTAGATGGGCTCCTAAAGACCTGAAATGCTGAAGAAACCACCTCAAATCCGGCATCGATAAGCTTCACGGCAGCAAGTTCAAAGCATACTTCGTGAATCGTTTCGTCAGCAAATAAAATATCTCGATCGTTTTCTTGGGAAAAGACGTCTTTAGCCGAGAGTTTTAGGCTTTGATAGAAGTCTCTAATCGACTTTGCTGTCGCTTTTGCAGTCGCCTGGGTTTGAAATAAAACCGTCTCTGAGGGCTTTGCCTTGGCGCGGCGATCACTTTCCAATTTAACAAGGATCAGGTTGCAAAGTTGATTGAGCCGGGTTTCAGGCTCTGTCACGCGGGCATCTTGGGCTACGACAATCTCGAGCAGTCGCTGTAATCGCTTTGCGAGGTCGCGCGTGTTTGTCGCCTGAAGGTGGCGCCATAAAAGCGGCTCTCGCGTGGTATGTAAGAGAAGGTCGTTTGGCCCGGGGAGGGTCGAAATGTGCTCACGCTGGAACGTGCCGTCCTGCAATCGATATACTGCGGTTAGTAGAGTGCCATTTGTCCAGTAGCCAGCCCGAACACGAGGCTCGTGACCCATATATACTTCAAGTTGGTCAACACCGACAGTCTCATCGGGCTCTTTGGTCTCAAAAATTATGCGAATGTGCTCAACTTCCCCACGCTGATCGGGCGAAGCGAACGCGACCAAGTCGACCGGAAAACCGTCGAAGGAGTGCCCCTTCTCTCGCTTGCTCGCGTCGTGGGGGGTCTTTGGTACCTTCCATTCGGGAGTCCATTGGAGTTGGTCGTCCTTCCACCCCAACTCGATAAGTTTTGCGATGAGTGGAAGTCGAACGAGTTGGTGTTCTGGGCCGGTCATAGCCATAGACTCCACTAGCAGATGGCTCGCGTTTCCGACAGGGCCTGGTCTTCAAGCTGGGCAACGATGTTTTGTCGGACAGCATCCGCATGACCCGCGCATTCCCGCTGGCGCCGTCATGGTCGTGGCCCCCGGCAGCACCGGCACCATCCACCCCACCGGCGGAGACATCGTCGGCAACGGCGGGTTCGTCACTGATGGCCCGCGCATGAGCTACGGCACCCAATCCGGCAGGGCTGCATCGTCGGCGTCTCCGTTCCCGCATGAGTCGTCGACGGCGCGGACGGCCCTGGCTCAGGGCTCCCGGGTTGGTTGATCGCGGAAGGCCAGCAGCAGGAAACGGGGCGCGCCTCCGTGCCGGCGGAAGTCGACCGCGTCAAAGTCGGGGTCGAAGAAGTCCACAAAGCCGGGCAGCCCACGCAGGCGTTCACTCGAAAAGGCCTGGTATCCCATCGACCAGCGCGCAAAGTCGCGCTCGGGAATCGTCCGCTCCCGCAGCACCCTGCATTGGTGGTGCCGCGGGTCCCGCTCGATGATCGCGTACAAACGCTGGACGGCCTCCACCGGTCCCTCCAGCACCTGCAGGATGCGCCCCTCGCCCACCAGCAGCATGCCGGTGACGCCAAGATCCGCGTTGCGGACGCGGCTCTTCGTCAGCAGCAACGCCAACTCGGGCTCGGCGATGCCGTGGGTTTCGCTGGCATAGATGATCTGCATCAACGGCGCCGGTGGCTTCGACGGCGTGGGTGGGGCAGCTGGGGCAGACGCTGACATGGACACTCCTGGCTCAGCCGTCCTCGATGCGTAGCGTCATCATGGTAGTCGCCGGACGATGAAACACATCGGGAATTTCATCGGCATCAACCCATGAATATCCCGACGCTGCACCCCGCCGGGTTCCGTCCTCACTCCACAAACGACACGGTCCATTCGCGGACCTCGCCGCCGGCTTTGACCTCGACGGTGTCGCCGACGACGCAGCCAAGCACCGCGCGCCCAAACGGCGACGACGGCGTCACGACCGACAGGTAGCCATCGCCGCCGGGGCCCGTCAGCTCAATGCCCGCCCCCACCGGCGCCAGGAAAAAGGTGCGGCCGGCGTCGTCGCATTCGACCTCGACGACGGCGCCCAGGGCGACGCGCGCCTTGCCCGTCAGGCGTTTGGGAGCAAAGCCTTCCAGCATGGCGAGGTCGGCCATGGCGCGGCTGAGGCGGGCCTTGTGGCCGGCGGCGAGGCTCGACTGCTCCAAGGCGACGCGGGAGTCCTCGCGCTTCTCGGCGGGAGTGGCGCCTTCGCGGGCCTCGACGGTGGCCTCCTCCATGGCCTGGCGGGCGTCACGGGCGCTCGCTTGCAAGTGGGCGATGAGTTGGGCGAGCAGGTCGTCCTTGTCCATGCAGAAACGCTAGCAGGCTGGGGCGAAAACCAAGCCCCGTGTTCCCGCACGTCGCCATTTTTTTCCCTGCGACGACCCGCTCCATCCTTCCCACCACACCACCGCTGCTGCTGGTCAGCGGTCGGCGCGATCGATGAGCGTGTAGCGGAAGTCAGCGCGAGCGTTCATCTGCAGCAGCGGCGTCACGTGTTGCAGGAAGTCGCCGCGGCTCATCGCGATCACCTGACAGCCCTCCGACGATGAGTTGACCTCGTCGGTGAGCATCTTGCCGCCGTGCTGCTCGGGGTTGTCCCAGGCCCAGTGGAGGTTGAGCGCCCTGGCGCTGAAGCGGTCGCGCGCTTCCTTCGCCGAGATGGCACCGTCGCCATCGACGTCGCGGGAGACGGTGGCGGCGTCGGGGCGTGCAGCGCCACTCATGCCCCGGTGCGCGCCGTTGCGGTAGGTGTATTGCCCGGGCTGCATGTGGCCGACGTCTTTGATGCCGTCGCCGTTGGCGTCGACGCCGAGCCCATGATTCGAGCGACCGACGCCGGGGTCGGTGGTCGCGCGGAACTCGCGCACGTTCATCGTGCCGGCGCCGTCCTTCCAGACAAACGCGATCGTGTCATTCCAACGGTTGAACGCATTGCCGTGGCGCGTGCCGTCGATGTCTTGGCCCCGCAGGCCCACGACGTTGATTTCGTTGGCGCCAGTACGCCACTGCGCGCCGGCGCCGCGCACCATGGCCTGCAACTCGCTCGCTCGCGCCGTCTGGTCGGCGGGCGTGCGCACCGACACCGCCCGGTCGACCTTCGTCGACGTCGCATCGCGGGAACGAAACAGCCCGAACAGGCCGCCGCGGGGTTTCGTCGTCGTTGTTGGCGGCGACGAGGCGCCGCGCTCGATCGTCGTGCGCGAGGCCTCGTCGGCGCTTCGACGGCGCAGGCGGCTCTGCGTGACGGTCTCGGTGGTGGCCCGCGGCGCTGGTGTCGCCTGCGCCGCGTCGGCGGCTTGTGCTTTGGGGATCGATCGCTCGAGCGCGCTCCGCGTCGCCGTGTCGACCACGCCGGACACCGGCAGGCCTTCTCGTCGCTGGAACGCCTGCACCGCCGTCTTGGTGCCCGGGCCGAATTCGCCGTCGACGCCACCGGGGACCTGGATGCCCGACTGCACCAGGCAGCGCTGGACAAACGTCACGTCGTCGCCCGCTGATCCCAGGGCGACCATGGGTTCGGCGGCGCTGTCGGGGCGAGCGCGGCTGGTGGCGAAGCTGGGTGATGGGCGGGAGACCGAGTCAGGCATGAAGCCAGTATCGATGCCTCCGGTCGTCTGTTGCGAGTCATCGGGCCCAGCGTCTCGATTCTGCCGCCGCCGGGCCGTCAGGAGGCGATGCAGCTCGCCGACGCTGCCCGACAGCACGGCCACATCTTGCTCGACAGGGGCAAAGTTGGACAGTAAACGGACCATGGTTCCATTTGTCCGTTTGTTCCATCCCATCGGAAGAGCTTGACCTTCAGCCGCCGCCATTTCGTCGTCGCTTCTGTCGCCGGTGTCGCCGGCGCGGGGGTTCTCGTCGAAAGCCGCACCCGGGAATCGCCCATGTCCACGCCGTCACCCTCGCCGAAGTCGATGCCCCACCGGCCCCGCCAGCCCGTGATCTTCCTGCCCCACGGCGGTGGACCGTGGCCCTTTGTGAAGCTCGGCTTCGCCTCTGACGCCGAAGACGCCGACCTGCGGGGCTACCTGAGCGGTCTGTCCGCCGCGGTGCAGGTCGGCACGCCGACGGCGCCCCGGGCCATCGTGGTCATCTCGGCCCACTGGGAAGCAGCCGTGCCGACGGTGACGACGTCGGCGGCCCCGCCGCTGCTCTTTGACTACTCCGGCTTTCCCCCCGCGTCCTACGCGCTCACCTGGCCAGCCCCTGGCGACCCCGCTCTCGCCGCCGACGTGCGGGCCCTGCTGGAGGGCGCCGGCTTCGCCACGGCACAGGACGCCGCCCGCGGCTACGACCACGGCACCTTTGTGCCCCTCAAGGTCGCGTTTCCCGAGGCCCGCATCCCCGTCGTGCAGCTGTCGTTGGTCGCGGGCCTGGACCCCGCCGTCCACCTCGCCATGGGCCGGGCCCTCGCCCCGCTGCGCGACGACGGCGTCCTCGTCGTCGGCAGCGGCATGACCTTCCACAACCTGCGCTCCTTCGGCGCCCAGTCCGCCCCCGTCGCTGAAACCTTCGACGCCTGGCTGCGGGAGGCCACGACGTCGCCACCGGCTGAGCGCGACCGCCTGTTGACCGGCTGGACCAGGGCCCCCGCCGCCCGCCTGGCCCACCCTCGCGAAGAGCACCTCATGCCGCTGATGGTCTGCGCCGGCGCCGCCGGCGACGACGTCGGCCACGTCGCCTGGAACGGCACCTGGGCCGGTCTGCGATTTTCGGCCCATCACTTTGGTGGCACCGGGGTCTGAGGTGTCGACGACATCGGCATCTGCCGACGATGAACCGATCTCATGGCCCAACCAGTTGGCGCGGGGCGCTTGCTGTGGCGAAAAGACCCGTCGATTCGGCCGATGGGTGACGCCGTCACGCCTGCCTTCAGTCCGCCAGCTCGGGTCGTCACGGCGAAGAAGACGCTGGGCGTTTGCGCCTCCTTGCTTTAGCAACGGGGTCGTCGGCGCCGGGCACCGGGCCGCGCAGGAGCACGCATGGGCGCAGCAGCATTGATCACGGGCGCATCGGCCGGCCTCGGACTCGAATTCGCGAAGTGCTTCGCGGCCGACCATATCGATGTTGTGCTGGTCGCGCGGCGCAAGGACCGGCTCGACGCTCTCGCGGCGGAGTTGGTCGCTGCGCATGGCATCAAGGCGCATGTGATCAGCGCCGATCTCATGGAGCCCGCCGGCGCGCGCCAGCTGATCGCAGACGTCAACGCCCTCGGCGTCGACATCGGCTGGCTCGTCAACAACGCCGGCTTTGGCACCTCGGGGCTGTTTCACGAACTCGACGCCGCGAAGGAGGCCGCCGAAGTGCAGCTCAACTGCGTCGCCCTCACCGAGCTCACGCGCGCGTTTGTGCCGGGCATGGTCGCTCGCAAAACAGGCCGCATTCTCAACATCGGCTCGACGGCCGGATTTCAACCCGGTCCGTTGATGGCGACGTACTACGCGACCAAGGCGTTCGTGAACTCGTTCACCGAGGCGCTCGCGTACGAACTGCGCGGCACCGGCGTCACCGCCACGGTCAGCTGCCCCGGCGCGACGGCCACCGAGTTCGCGGCGGTTGCCGGCACCGACACGTCGAAGCTCTTCGCTGGCGACGTCGCGACCGCCGAGCAGGTCGCCGCTGAGGCCTACGCCGCGATGAACGAGGGCCGCGCGATGATCGTGCACGGCCTCCGCAACAAGCTGATGGCCTTCGGATCGGCGCTCACACCGCGCGCCGTGGTGCTGTCGATGGCTGCGGGCATGAATCGACGCGCCTGAGCGTCGCGCTGATCGGGCTCCATCACACGCGAGCCCCTCGACGACGACGCACATGGCGACGGGACTGGCCGCTATCGGCACCGTCGCACGAGCAAGGTCAGGTCATGGCCGAGACCCTTGAGCGGGAGCTGGAGCAGCGCCCTGGTCTCGTCGACGACACCGCACACCACATCGGCGTCGCGCCGTTCCAGTTCGCGAAGCCGACGGATCCACGCCGACCGACGCCGACGCGTTGCTCCCTCGTCGACGAGGTCGGGGCGCATGCCTGAGTGCGCGCGACTTCTGACGCGACACACTCATGCATGAAGATGGGACGTGTTGATCGCAGCTCTCGACGTAAGCCTGCAGGGGCTGCACGCCGACATGCAGTACAGCCACAGCGCGGCCGTCGACGTCGCCATCGCCATCGCTGTCGCCGTCGCCGTCGTCTTCGGCGCCATCGTCTTCGCCGTCACCCGCTCGCGCAGCGCCGGTCTCTGGTGCGGCGGCCTCGTCGTTGGCCACCTGGTGTGTGACTGGCTTTCGGGTTTTGAGCACGGCCTCGGTTTGCACGGCTCGCCGATGGTGGACTTCAACCTCTACGCGTCGGCACCCGGCGTCGCCCTCGCCATCGAAGTCGTCTTCGCCGCCTTGTGCGTCGCGGTGTCGTTGCGCCTGCGAGAAGCTCCGCATCTCGTGTCGACGCGACAGAAGTTCGCGCTCTACGGCGCCTTCGTCGGCGGTATCTTGATGTTTGCGCCGACAGCGTCCTTGACGGCGCGTGAGTTGGCCGCGCGGTTCGGCGTCGAGTTCTGAGCTCGCCCTTCAGGCGCGCGCGTTCATGGTGTCCATGAGGGCGGTGACGATGACAGCCTCGTTGGTGAGGCCTCGAGGCCGTGGGCCGGCATGTTTTGCCACCGACGCCGACGGTCGTCGTCGGCGTCTTTGTGTGACGCGTACGTCTCGAGGTCAGGCGGGGGGCCAGGCCGACTGTTGCATCACGACCCGGTAGCCGTCGGGATCCTCATAGGTGCGTCCGTGTTGGTCCCAATATGGGTTGGCGGCGGGCACAGGCACGAGGCCCCGGGCCTCGATGGACGCCGTCACCGACGACCACGTCGCCGCATCGGGCACGTAGAACACCAGCAGGTTGTCCGCCGTGGGGGCGCCGCCGACGGTGTGGCCGCGTTGGTGGGTGAACTCCAGATGGTAGCTGGCGCCATCGTGGCCGAGCATGACGCCGTCAATGCCGTCGTGGTCGACGAAGCCGCCCACCCTCTCGAAGCCGAGGGCTTCGTAGAAGGCCACCACCTCGTCGAGGCGGTCGGTGGGCCGGGCAATGCGAAGGTGAGCGGCGCCCCCAGCGTGTTTGATCATGACCGAAGGTACCACCTGATTCGCGCACCGCGTCCATCGCGCCGCGTCGTCCGTTCAGACAAGAGGTGACTCGATAGCCGCACCCATGCGCTTCGCTGTCGTACCCACGATCTCCTGGTATGCCACCGCGTCGCCGCAGGAGAGATGGACGTCGCGTTGGATGTCGACCTTGGCGCTCTGGAGGACCTTGGCGCTCTGGAGGACCTTGCCGATCGGGAGGAAGAGCTCGACCTCGCCCCGCTCACCGAAAAGAGCGGCGACCGCGCCCATCGATGACCAAGCCATGACACGGCTGCGGCGTCATGACGGCCGGCAAGGGTGACTTTGTACGATCCACCCGCTGGCCATGACCAAAGCAAGACCGACGCTGTTTACCATCGCGCACATGTACGTCCTCGCTTGCTTCG
Source organism: uncultured Myxococcales bacterium (assembly GCA_903952805.1). Taxonomy (GTDB): domain Bacteria; phylum Myxococcota; class UBA727; order UBA727; family VGSZ01; genus VGSZ01. Next base: position 23,447 of record CAJBHN010000539.1, read on the forward strand.
TTGTTTTTCTGCTGGCCTATGGCTTGACCATCGTGTTGACGAGCGTCGGCTACCACCGAGCCCTCGCCCATGGCGCCGTGCAGTTGCATCCCCTGGCCCGCAAAGCCCTCGTGACCTTTGGCCCCTGGCTGACGGGCTTTGACGCCAAGACCTGGGTCGTGATGCATCGCAACCACCACCAGTATTCCGACACCAGCGACGACCCCCACTCCCCCGTCAACGTCGGCTTCCGCGGTCTCTTCAAGGCCCAGCTCGACGGCTACGCCCGCACGCAGATGGCGCTGGTCAGCGGCGACCCCACCTACGCCAACCTTGGCCGCGACCTCGAGCTGTCGTGGCCCACGCGCACCGGTCGCTGGTACGTGCCCTACCTGTTGCAGGTCGCGGTCGGCGTCGTCGTCGGCCTGAGCTTTGGCTGGTGGATCGGCATCGCGTTGCTGGCGGGCCTGATGAGCCACATCGTGCAAGGCGCCATCATCAACTACTTCGGCCACGCCCACGGCGGCCGCAACTTCGACATCGACGACAACTCCCGCAACAACCACCCCGCCGCCTGGCTCGTGCTGGGCGAGGGCTTCCAGAACAACCACCACCGCTATCCGTCGTCGGCGCGCTTCTCGTACCGCTGGCACGAGGTCGACCTCGGCTTCGTCGTCTGCCGCCTGCTGGAGGCCGTGCGTGTGCTGCGCGTCGTCGACAAAACGCTGATGCCCCGGCCCGGCTGACGTCGTCGCGACCAGCAAAAAAAGGCGCGTCGTCCTTGCAGACGGCGCGCTTTTTTTCGGTCGTCGTCGTCGATGCGGGTCGTTTCCGTCGGGCGCGTCGTCGACATCCGCGTGTCAGCGCCGCTCCCGTGGGACGGCGGCTCCCTGTCACCAATCGCTGGTCTTCAAGGTGCTGCCTTCAAGGTGCGGCGACGCTCACCTTGCACAGCAGCGTGTTGTCTTGCTTCAAGCTGGACGACCAGATCAGCTTCGCCGACGCGTCCCACGACACCTCGTCGTAGCCCTCCTTGGGCTTGACGTCGTCGGTGCTGTACTCGACGGCGGCGGGCCATGCCGAGGTGTCGTAGCCGGCGTCCATCCAACCCGATGGCTCGGCCGTGATCGCCGACGCGCAATCCACCTCCGGCGTCGCACTGTCCTCACACGAGACGTCGGTCGGCGCCCGATGGATGACGAGGCACTGCCAGCCCTGGTTGGAGACCGCGACATAGTCCCCGGTCAGCGTGTCCTTGATCTGCATGATGAAGCCGCCGTCGCCCATCTGCTGCTGGGCGGTGCCGATGTACTCCAGGCCGGTGTCGTTGGCCTTGTAGTCCTTGAGGATGACGTTGAGGTTCAGCGGGTAGGCGCCGTCGAAGCCGAAGACCTCCTTGTTGAAGGACCGCTCCGTCTCAATGGACACGCTGTCTTCCTGCAGGAGCGTGTCGCCGTCGTACATCGCGAACCAGTTGTCGGACCAGGCCTCGACCCGGAACTGACCGGTCGTGGCGATGCTGTCGGCATGGCTCGAACACGAGACGGTGACGAGAGCAGCGAGCAGGGGAGGCAGGGGAGGCAGGGGAGGCAAACGCATCCCCCGAGCATAGCGATGGTGTCGGTGCGCTTGGAAAGAAAGACCACGAGCAGGCCTCGGCCCGGCAGCTGCTGGGCCAGCCCGTCGACGAGGCAACGCGGCGTCAGCGACAAGGTCCAGCTCGGCGGACACGAAAAAAGCGCGCCGTCGTTGCCGACGGCGCGCTTGAGTTTCGGTCGAGCCTGGAGCGAGCTCAGGGAGCGGCGCAGCCGTCGACGACGACGTCGCCGAGGCCGACCAGCACCGTATCGAGGTCAATCAGGCCGCCGACGTCGCTGCAGGTGAGGCCGGCGCCGCAGTCGCTGGGGCTGTCACAGGCTTCGAAGCAGACGTTGGCGCCGCCGAGGCCGACGGGGTCGCACAGGCCCGACGAGCATTGGCTGTCGGCGCTGCAGGCGAGGCCACCGGCGAGGCCGGCGCGGCGGGCGGTGCAGCCGAAGGACACGCGGGCCACCTGCAGGTAGCTGGCGATGGGGCTGCAGACCTCGGCGCCGCCGCATTGGCCGTCGTCGACGCAGGCGGTGCGGGCGCGGACGCCGTCGCCGGTGATGGGGGTGGCGATGTCTTGGCTGGCGGCGGCGTTGCTCGGGTTGAACCAGCCGAGCTGGAACTCGAAGTCGTTGAGGCTTTCGACCTCGGTGTCGCGGTCGGCGTCGCGCAGCACGAAGGTGCCCTCGGCGGCCAGGCCTGGCTGGCCGAGGCTGGGGTTTTGGGCGTTGACGCGCAGGTCGGTGAGCTGGGCTTCGGCGAAGGCCGCGGCGGTGTTGAGGCCGAAGTTGCAGGCGCTGCGGATCGCGCCCTGGATGAGGGGGTCGCCACCCGAGATCGACGCCGAGACGTCGCTGCAGCGGACCACGTTGATGAGCACGCCGCCGAGGGAGTCCGACGCCAGGCCGTTTGGCAGCGAGGGGAACACGACCTGCTCCAGGATGGCGAGCACGAAGGCGCCGTAGTTCAGGTTGATGCCGTGGGGCGCGGTGGTGACCTGGTAGCGCTCGGTGTCTGGGCCGACGGGGGCGTAGACGACGTCGGCGGCGTAGGTGGCGTCGACGGGGGCGAGGGCGGCGTCGGCGAGGGACAGGGGACGGCGAGCGCAGGCCAGGTCGCCCACGGCGCACGACAGGGGCCAGTAGACGACGGCGTCGGTCCAGGCTTCGTGGACCTCGTACTGGCCGGCGAGGACCTCCGAGACGGTGAAGCGGCCGCCGATTTCAAAGTCGGTGATGACGTCGCGGATGCCAGCGCCGATGTCGGTGAGGTCGTCGTAGCGAGTCCCGAGGCTGTTGCTCAGCAGGGTGTCGAGCGAGGTGCGGAAGGTCTGCCACAGGCTGTAGTCGCCGGGGTTCTGCTCGGCGTCGCTGTAGGTGTCGGTCTCGGCGAACTCGAGGCCGGCTTCGCGCATGACAAAGAACAGGGCCAGGCCGGCGGGGTCGGCGAGGACGGCGGAGATGGTGTCGACGGTGGTGTCGATGGGGGCGGGCAGGGCGTCGCCGAGAGCCATGTGCATCAGCACGTCGTAGTCACCCGTGATCTGGGTCGCGGCCTGCTCAAGGGCCACCGTCAGCGTCGTGGTGCTGCCACCGTCGAGGCGAGCGCTGTCGGCGCAGCCGCGGGCCACGATGGAGCCGTTGGCGCCAAAGCCGGTGACGACGACGGCGGCGCGGCGGCCGGCGGCCTGGTCGGCAAAGGTCTGCGTGCCGGGCACGGTGGCAAAGGTCGCGGTGAACGAGGGCTGGGGCAGCGTCGACTGGGCCAGCAGCGTCGCGCAGTCGGGGGCGCCGGTGGCGACGTAGACGAGGCCGGTGGCGCGGGTGACGGGGATGCGGGTCGCCGCCGTGACAGCTATCTTCAGAGTCGCTGAGGGATCTTCAACCACCTGCACGGTGGCAGTGGCGGTTTCGATGTTGCCGTCGACGTCGACAATGCTGGCCGAGACCGTCAGGTTGCCGTCGAAGGCGTCAGCGCGGACCGGGACGACGGCGCCGCCGGTGACGTCGGTGACGAAGTTGGCGCCCAACACGGTGGCGCCAAAGCCGGCGCTGTCGACGGTGACGGGGAAGTCGGTGGCGACCAGACCGCTGGTCTCGCCGGTGACGACAAAGCGCAGGTTCTGGGTCTGGCCGCGGTAGACGACGACGGGGGAGGCGCCGTCAAACACGATCTGGCGGGGCTCCTTGGGGTCCAGCGTCGTGTCGGGGTCCAACGGATCCAGATCCACCGGACCGTCCACCGGCGCCACGGGCTCGTCGGAGCAGCCGTCGCAACCAGCGAAACCCACCAGGGCCAGAACGCTCAAACCAGGGATGACGCTGCGCAGGGGGCGGAACATGTGATCTCCGTCAACAGGAGGACGACAACAGGGGGATGGTGGGGAACTCGGGCGGATTATCGCACTTAGGCGTACATGTGTTGCTTCCTTTTCGGCCGGGGGAGGCCAGCGTTTCAAGTCCCTGTTTTCATTGGTGATATGCCGAGGGCTCGTCCCGACGGATCCCCGGGGGCCGTCCCGCCGGCCCCGGCTGCTGCATCCCGTCGTTGCCCACCCCGTCTCGCGCAGGCAACCAACGGCCGGGCGTCAACACGGGAGCCGGCGGTGATCAAATACCTGGGCTCCAAACGCACGCTGCTGCCCCTGATCGGCGGCGTCGTCGCCGCCCTCAAAGACGCCCACACCGCCATCGACCTGTTCTCCGGCACCAGCCGCGTGGGCCATGCCCTCAAACGCGCCGGCCTGCGCGTCGTCGCCAACGACCTCAACGCCTACGCCGCCACCCTCGCCCGCTGCTACGTCCAGGCCGACCTCGACGACGTCGCCCATGACGCCCGGCTGTTGATCGCGGAGTTCAACGCGCTGCCCGGCCGCCCCGGCTACGTCACTGACACCTTCTGCGAGCAGTCCCGCTTCTTTCAACCCAAAAACGGCGCCCGCATCGACGCCATCCGCGAAGCCATCGTCGACAAAGGCCTGCCCCCCGATTTGGAGGCCGTCTGCCTCGTGTCGTTGATGGAGGCCGCCGACCGCGTCGACTCCACCTGCGGCGTGCAAATGGCCTACCTCAAACAATGGTCCAAGCGCGCCCACCACGACCTGACGCTGCGCCTGCCCGAGCTGCTGCCCCGCCCCGAGCGCGGCCGCTGTCTGGCCCTGCACCATGACGCCATCGACGTCGTCAACGACCTCTCGGCCGACGTCATCTATCTGGACCCGCCCTACAACCAGCACAGCTACCTCGGCAACTACCATGTGTGGGAGTCGCTGGTGCTGTGGGACAAGCCAGCCGTCTACGGCAAGGCCTGCAAGCGCGTCGACAATCTCGAGCGCAAAAGCGCGTTCAACCGCAAGACCACCATCGAAGCCGCCGTCAAAGACATCGTCCGCCTCGTCGACGCCCGCTTGTTGCTCGTGTCGTTCAGCAACGAGGGCTACATCTCGCGCGCCGCGATGGAGGCGCTGTTGGCCGAGCGTGGTCCCGTCCACGTCATCGCCACCGACTATCAACGCTACGTCGGTGCCCGCATCGGCATCCACGGCCCCGGCGGCGACGTCGTGGGCGCCATCAGCCATCTGCGCAACCTCGAATATCTCTACGTCGTCGACATCGCCGGCAGCGGCGTCGACTGGGCCAGCGTCGCCAGCCAGATTCAGCACCGCGCACCGTCGACGACCAGCACCGGCTATGCTCGACGCGCATGAACCAGCCCCCCTTCTCCGCTGCCCCGGCCACCTGTCCTCGCTGTGCGGTGGCCCTGCAGGCCGGTGACGCCCTCGGCCTCGACGAGCAGGACTGCCCCCGTTGCGACGGCTGCGCCCTCCCCGCCGCCGGTACCGCTGCCATGCTGCGGGCGCTGGGCTTGTCGCCGACGGTGGTCCAACAGCTCGCCCACGACCCCCAACTCAAACCCCTCCCCGACCCCGGCGGGCCGCTGCGTTGCCCGGGCTGCGCCGGGTCGATGGTCGCGGTCAAACTCAAGGGCGTCGTCGTGGATTGCTGCTTCGCCTGCGGCAGCACCTGGCTCGATGGCGGCGAGCTGTCCCGCATGAGCGGTGGTCGGCTGGGGCGGCCGTCGTCGTCGCCGTCGTCGTCGTCGTCGTCGTCGTCGTCGTTGTCGTTGTCGTCGTCGTCGTCGTTCCCCGGGGTCCAGACGGGCTCGGGTCTGGAGCTCGCCCGTCCGGTCTCCCGCGTCGTCCGTCAGCCTCAGCCCCTCGAAGAGGTCTTTGAGATGCTGTGGGATTGCAGCAGCTGTGGCACCAGGGGCTTGTTGGGCATCAGCCATCGGCACTGTCCCCACTGCGGTGCGCCCCAGGATCCAAGCACCCGCTATTTCCCTCCCGAGGGGCACGACACCCTCGTCACCGGCGCCTGGGTCTACCAGGGCGTCGACAAGGTCTGCCCCGGCTGCACGACCCCCAACGGCGGTGCCGCCGACTTTTGCAAGAACTGCGGCACGCCCCTCGACGGCACGCCGCGCCTGGTGCGGGAGCGCGACGGCGTGGTCGGTGGGCCGGCACCAACGCCCCCGCTCCCGGCTCATTGGTCGAGGCCATCGCGGCCCCAGCGGATCGGCGCCGCCGTGCTGGTCGTCGTCGCCGTCGCCATCGTCATCGCCGTCGTGTGGAAGAAGGACGTCACGGTGCAGGTCACCGGCCACAGCTGGAGCCGCGCCATCGGCATCGAGCGCTACGAGCCCCGCAGCGAATCCGAGTGGTGCAGCAGCATGCCCCTCGACGCCTACAGCGTCAGCCGCTCCCGCGAGGTCCGCTCTCATCGACGAATCGCCGATGGCGAGACCTGCACCACCAAGCGCGAGAGCCGCGGCGACGGCAGCTACGTCAAGAAGAAGTCCTGCACTCCCAAATACCGTTCCGAGCCCGTCTACGACGACAAATGCCGCTATCAGGTCAATCGCTGGGGCGAGGTGCGCGCGGTCAGCGCCGGCGACGACAGCGTCAACGACACGCTGCAATGGCCCCACGTGCCCCGCCTCAACACCGGCACCTGCATCGGCTGTGAGCGCGAGGGCAGCCACCGGGAAAGCTACGTCGTGCACCTGCGTGGGCCCAGCGACGTCTATCAATGCGGCTACGGCGAGGGGCGATGGCGCGCCGTCGCTGACGGCGCCGTGTTGCCGATGAAGGTGCGGGTCGTCACCGGCGGCGCCGACTGCGACACGCTGGGCCATCGCTGATCACCGCCGGATCCCGCGAGACGTTGGTGCTCGTCGTCGCTGCGGTCGTCGCTGCGGTCGTCGCTGCGGTCGTCGCTGTGGTCGTCGCTGTGGTCGTCGCTGCGGTCGACGTCCTCGATGTCGTCGACGACGTCGTCGCCCGCCGTTTGCTGTCGGCTCTCGGTCACGCGTCAGACCCATATGATGAAACCGCAGCTCTTATTGAAGGCCGCATCTGCCAACTTGACGACGAAGACGTCTCCCCATTCGCACACGATGGCGAATGCGATGAGCCAGCGTTTCGGTGCATTCGGCACAGATGGCGACGATTACCTGGAGCTCGTGGGCCTGCAGGAGCGCCACGGGTCGTTGCCAACGACATCGACGAGCCATAGCTCGGCTTGGTGGCCAGCGTCGACAGCAGCTCAAGCAGCCTGATCCCGTGGCGCGCGCCGGCGACCATCGCGGCCGTGGTCGTGATGTTCCTGGGGCTCGCGCTGCGGTGGCGTGGCCAGACGTCGTTGGAGCTGTGGGCCGACGAAGCCGACTGGGCCATCCGCGCCGTCAACGGCACCGACACCTTCATCCGCCCCGTCGGCACCATGTGGCTCGCGCGCGCCCTCGTCGCCGTGCACAACAGCGAGGTGATGTTGCGGTTGCCGTCGCTGATCGCGGGGGTCGCGCACCTGGCGCTGCTGTGGCTCTTGCTGCGCCGACTCGTGCGCGCCGAGGTCGCCGTGCTCGGCGTGCTGGCGGTGGCCGTGCACCCCGTCGCCGTCGAGATGGCCAAGGAGTTCAAGCCCTACGCCCTCGAGGCGTGTCTGCACACGCTCCTGCTGTTGCTCACGGTGCGGTGGCTGCATGCACCTTCACGTCGCGGCAGCGTGGGCATCGGCGTGCTCGCGGCGGTGTCGCCGCTGTTGTCGTGGAGCATCGTATTTGCGTATCCGGGCACGTTCCTCGTCGGCTTGATGCGCGCGGGGCGGGATCGACGTCGTGGTCAGGTCGTTATCTTTGTCGTCGGCGCCATCGTCACCCTGCTCGTGCTCGCGGCGTTGTTTCTGGCGCGGGTGCAAAACGAAGACCGCAAGGCCGACTACTGGGGCAAGAAGTACGATGTGTTCTTCACCGGCGATGGTGTGGTGAATCAGCTCGCGTGGCTGGCCAACAAGACCGCGCTGGTGGCGATGCAGCCGGGTCGACTCGGTGTGTCGTCGTGGTCATCGTCGGTGTTGTCGGCGACGGCCGGCATCCTGGTCGTGCTCGGTCTGGTCGTGCTGGCGCGGCGCCGCGCGTGGGAAGTGCTGGTGCTGCTGGTCTTCCCCGTGCTCACCACCCTCGTGTTCAACGTTGCCCGCCAGTGGCCCTGGGGGGTTTTCCGCACCAACTTCTATCTGTTGCCCATGATGATCATCCTCGCCACCGTCGGCGTCGATGGCCTCTTCTCCGCGCTCGCGCGCCTTCACCGGCGCGCGGTCGCGGCCGCTTTTGTCTTCGTCGCCGTCGCGACGCTCGCAGCAGTGCCAGCATGGTGGTCGATGGCGGCGCGCAAAAGCCGTCGTCACCAGACGGGGCAGGCGAGCGTCCACCGCGCCATGCAGCTGCTGCGCGCGGTCGAAACGACCAGTCCGACGACGACAAAGCCCGTCCTGCTGCTCGATGGTCATGCCTGTGGCCTGTTTCGCTACTACAGAGACCACCACAGCGCGGGTGTCGCTGCCGACCACGACTGGTACGTCGCGCACATCGACGAACGCTGCGGCACCGTGGGCCATGGCTGGTTCCCCCTCGTCGACAGCATGGCCGGCCGCGACTTCTGGTTGATGGTCGTGCAGCGCAAGCACGAAGCGCAGACCATCAAACGCCTGCGCGCCGAATGCGCCGTCGAACACCTCCACAAGCTCCCCGGCATGACGCTGTTGTACTGCCGGCGCTGACCATCGCGCTGCAACGACGCGTCTTTCGACAGCGGGAGGCGCGCCAGTCGGAGGCCGACACCGTGCCGTGCATCGACTCATCATCTGGCGGTGATGAATCGCGTGAGGTTCGCGGACGTCGGCGGCCTGAGGGGGTCCAGCTTCACGACGGCTTCCATGCTGTTCATAATTGACCCATGAATGATCAATATGAGCAATCAATGATCTGTATCCTCGTCCTGACGCCGTTTTAGCCCGGCACGGCGACTGCATAAGGACCCATCATGAACACTGACATTCCCAGCGGCGCCCCGATGGGCACCGGGTCTCTGGCCGACGCCGAAGGCGTGGTGCTGGTGTTGCAAGCCCGGGCCCTGCGCCGCCGACTCCGTCTGCTGGCCCGGGTGCTCAAGGGCCTGCTGCTGGTGGGCCTGTGTGCCGCGTGTGCGAGCGTCGCGTTGTTGCCCCGAGCCGGGCGCTTTGGCTGCCGCTCCAAGCAGAGCGAGGCGAAGGGCAACTTGAAGGCCCTGTATATCGCGATGCAGGCTTACCGTGCCGACCACGACGTCTCCAGCGACGACTTCGCCGCGCTCGACTTCGCCCCGAAGGGACACAAGATCCGGTACCGCTACGTCGTCACCGACGTGGACCCCGCACCCGGCGGGGCGGCTGGCTTCGTCGCCTGGGCCATCGCCGACGACAGCGACCCTGCCCACGCGGGTGATGCCTGGTGCATCGACGACACCTACACGATCACCAACGTCCACAACATTTGCGAGGTCGACCAATGGTGAGGTCATCCACCGCCAACCGCGCCATCGACGACGACGCGCCCATCGTGGCCGCCGACGTCGACGCCGCCCGCCGCTTGCTTGGGGGCATCGGTCTGCTCAAGCGGGTGCTGCTTGTCGTCACGGCCGCGTTCACAGTCTTGGTGCTGGTGCCCCTGATGGAGTCCAGCTGGCAGCGGCACGGGATATACGCGTTGTGCACGGACGGCTTGGCGGCGCAGCATGATCGCCTGGTTCGCGGCGACATCCCCAGCGACGTCGTCGTGCACCACGGCCACCACGGCACTGTCTTCTACTCGCCCACCACCGTCGCCCTGCTGGTCAACGGGCAGGTGGTGGCGTCGAGCGATCGTTGTGGTCCGGCCTGGTAGGCGTCGGCGTCGTTGACGGCGTCGTTGACGGCGTCGGCGTCACGCCCGCTCGTCGTCGGTCTCATCGCGCTACGCCGCGTATCACCGGCGCGACGGACGGTTCGTCTTCGCTTTCGTCGTCGGCGCGACAAAAGACGTGGATGGTCACGGCGCGCGAGCTGCTGTCGACGCGCAGCGTGGCGGGCTGGCGATTGTGCTTCATGAAGTCGACGGTGGTCTCGACCCGCTTGCCGCGCCGCAGCAGCGACAGACGCACATCGGGACGGCCTTCGACGAGGAGG